>NZ_JBSGDD010000025.1:0-79998 GCF_053602195.1 Kitasatospora sp. NPDC004531
GCCGGCAGTCGCCCGTGCCGGCCGCGCGGCGCGCCGTACTGGGCGGGGATGCCCGGCGCGCCGAAGGCCCCGACCGGCTGCTGCGCGGGCGGGGCCCAGTACGGCGGAACGGCTTCCGCGGTCAGGGCCGCTCGCCCCGCTTGACCATCGGCTTGGGCAGCCGCAGGCGGCGCATCTGCAGGGTGCGCATCACGCCGTACATCACGGCGCCGCGGGTGTCCCCGTTCGGGAAGCGCTCGGCGAGGCCCTTGCGCAGCGCGAAGCCGATCCGGACGAAGTCCAGGATGACCACCACGAAGAAGATCATGAACAGCAGCGTGGAGAGCAGCTGCAGGGTGTTGATCTTCGTGATGGAGAGCACCAGCACCACGACGGCGTACGGCAGGAAGAACTCGGCCGCGGCCCAGCGGGAGTCGATGAAGTCGCGGACGTAGCGCTTCACCGGGCCCTTGTCGCGGGCCGGGAGGGCGGCCTCGTCGCCCGACAGCAGCGCGCTGCGCTGCTTCTCGCGCTCGGCGCGCATCCGCTCGCGGGCCTGGCGGGCGGCCTCCTTGCGGTCCTTGGGGACGGAGACCCGGGTCTTCCGGTGGGCCTCGGCCTCACTGCGCTTGGGCGTGGGCCGGCCCTTGGGGGCCTGGGGGTCGCGGGGCGCGCGCTCGTCCTCCTTCGTCAGCGTGACGGCGGAGGAGGCGGCGGAGTCATCAGAGCGGCGTCGAAACACACTCCCAGCGTACGGGTTGACCGGCCGCTTTCCGCCCGGGGCCCGGAACCGAAGCGATATCGATCGTGAGGACGATGCCGAACGGCCGCCCGCTGTAGCAGCATTGTTGCTGGCTGGTGGACTGCGCCGGGGAGCCCGTCGCGCATACACTCGACCTGTCACGAGACGCAAACCCAGGCCCGAAGAAGGGGGCTATCGAGGCCCATGAGCGACGGAATCATGAAGCGTATGGGGCTGATCTTCCGCTCCAAGGCGAACAAGGCCTTGGACCGGGCGGAGGACCCGCGCGAAACGCTCGACTACTCCTACCAGAAGCAGCTGGAACTGCTGCAGAAGGTGCGCAGGGGCGTCGCCGACGTGGCCACCTCCCGCAAGCGCCTGGAGCTCCAGCTGACGCAGCTGCAGCAGCAGTCCGCCAAGTACGAGGACCAGGGCCGCAAGGCGCTGTCCCTCGGCCGTGAGGACCTGGCGCGCGAGGCGCTCAGCCGCAAGGCCAACCTGCAGTCCCAGATCACCGACCTGGAGACGCAGTACCAGGCCCTGCAGGCCGAGGAGGAGAAGCTCACCCTCGCCTCCCAGCGCCTCCAGGCCAAGGTGGACGCCTTCCGCACCAAGAAGGAGACCATCAAGGCCACCTACACCGCCGCCCAGGCGCAGACCCGGATCGCCGAGTCCTTCTCCGGCATCTCGGAGGAGATGGGCGACGTGGGCCTGGCGATCCAGCGGGCCGAGGACAAGACCGCGCAGATGCAGGCCCGCGCGGGCGCGATCGACGAGCTGCTGGCCTCCGGCGCGCTCGACGACGCCAGCGGCCTGGGCCGCAAGGACGACATCGAGGCCGAGCTGGAGCGGGTGGCCGGCGGCAGCGACGTCGAGCTGGAGCTGGCCCGGATGAAGGCCGAGCTGACCGGCGGTACCCCGGCCTCCCAGCCGCAGGCGATCGAGCAGGGGAAGAACGACACCCCGCCGCCCACCATCAACTACCAGAAGTAGTCCCGCGAGCAGGGGAGACGTACCAGCATGATCATGCGGGTCTTGGGTGAGGGGCAGTTCGAGGTCGCGGAAGGCGACCTGAACCGGCTGAACCAGCTGGACGACGATCTGCTCCAGGCCGTCGAGGCGGGTGACGAGGCGGGCTTCAAGGCCGCGCTCGGCAGCCTGCTGGCGGCCGTCCGGGAGGTCGGCACGCCGCTTCCGCCGGAGTCGCTGGAGCCGTCGGACCTGATCCTGCCGGACGCCGAGGCGTCCCTGGAGCAGGTCCGCGAGCTGCTGCGGGACGAGGGCGACGGTCTGATCCCCGGCCTCCCGGAGTAGTTCGGGCGCCGTTCGTGACGAGAGGGCGGGCACTCCCCCGGGGGAGTGCCCGCCCTCTCGCGTGGTGGCCGAAGAATCGTTACGGCAGGGCCAGCATGCGGTCCAGCGCGGCCTTGGCGTACTTCTCGGTCTCGGCGTCCACCGTGATCACGTTCGGGACCCGGCCCTCGGCGAGCGACTCCAGCGCCCACACCAGGTGCGGCAGGTCGATCCGGTTCATGGTGGAGCAGAAGCACACGGTGCGGTCGAGGAAGACGACCTCCTTGTCCGGGTGCGCCTTGGCCAGGCGGCGGACCAGGTTCAGCTCGGTGCCGATGGCCCACTTGGAGCCGGGCTCGGCGGCGTCCAGCGCCTTGATGATGTACTCGGTCGAGCCCACCTGGTCGGCGGCGGTGACCACCTCGTGCCGGCACTCCGGGTGCACCAGGACGTTGACGCCGGGGATCCGCTCGCGCACCTCGTTGACCGAGTCCAGGCTGAACCGGCCGTGCACCGAGCAGTGGCCGCGCCACAGGATCATCTTCGCGTCCCGCAGCTGCTCGGCGGTCAGGCCGCCGTTGGGCTTGTGCGGGTTGTAGAGGACGCAGTCCTCCAGCGAGAAGCCCATCTCCAGCACGGCGGTGTTGCGGCCCAGGTGCTGGTCCGGCAGGAACAGCACCTTCTGCCCCTGCTCGAAGGCCCACTCCAGCGCGCGCTTGGCGTTGGAGGAGGTGCAGATGGTGCCGCCGTGCTTGCCGGTGAAGGCCTTGATGTCGGCGGAGGAGTTCATGTACGAGACCGGCACGGTGACGTCGGCGATCCCGGCGTCGGTGAGCACGTCCCAGCACTCGGCGACCTGCTCGGCGGTGGCCATGTCGGCCATCGAGCAGCCCGCGGCGAGGTCCGGCAGGACGACCTGCTGGCGCTCGGAGGTGAGGATGTCGGCGGACTCGGCCATGAAGTGCACGCCGCAGAAGACGATGTACTCGGCCTCCGGGCGGGCCGCGGCGTCCCGGGCCAGCTTGAAGGAGTCGCCGGTGACGTCGGCGAACTCGATGACCTCGTCGCGCTGGTAGTGGTGACCCAGGATGAAGACCCGGTCGCCGAGCTTCTCCTTGGCGGCGCGGGCACGCGCCACCAGGTCCGGGTCGGAGGCGGGGGGCAGATCGCCGGGGCACTCCACGCCGCGCTCGCTGTTCGGGTCGGCCTCCCGGCCGAGCAGCAGCAGGGCGAGCGGCGAGGGAGTGGGGTCGACGCCGTACGTCTCGGTGGTGGTGGTCACGGGCGGCTGCCCTCCTGATGCGGCCGGATCGTTCCCGACCAGCCTTCTCGTCTATCTGACGCTATCTATGATAACCGGTTGTCGTCAGCCTGACGATGGACGTCCTGTCGATGTGATCAGGGCCTCTTCAACACATGAACCAACCGTCGGTCCGAGGATCGGTGCACTACCACAGACGCGCCCGGCACGTGATCGAGGTGGGCCTCCGCCGGCCGTCCGCCATAAGGTGCGAGCGTGCAACTCCGGTACAACTTCCGGGTGTATCCGACCCCAGGCCAGCGGGTGGCGCTGGCGCGCGCGTTCGGGTGCGCACGCGTGGTGTTCAACGACGGCTTGCGGGCCCGGCAGGAGGCCCGCGCGGCGGGGCTGCCCCACATCGGGGACACGGACCTGCAGAAGCGGGTCATCACCATGGCGAAGCGTTCTCCGGAGCGGGCATGGCTGAGCGAGGTGTCGTCGGTGGTACTGGTGCAGTCGCTGCGTGATCTGCACACCGCCTTCCGCAACTTCTTCTCCTCCGCCGCCGGAGAGCGCAAGGGGCCGAAGGTCGAGCCGCCGCGGTTCAAGTCCAAGCGGGACGGTCGGCAGAGCATTCGGCTCACCGCCAACGGCTTCCGGCTGCGCGAATCCGGACGGTTGTACGTGGCAAAGATCGGGGATCTGGAAGTCCGCTGGTCCCGGAGGCTTCCGGCGCCGCCGACCAGTGTCACCGTCACCAAGGACGCCGCCGACCGGTACTGGGCGTCGTTCGTCGTCGAAGCCCTGCCGGAGATCCTGCCCGAGACCGGCGTCGAAGTCGGCATCGATCTCGGGCTGACCCACTTCGCCGTGCTTTCGGACGGCCGCAAGCTCGATTCGCCGCGGTTCCTGCGTCGTGCGGAGAAGAAGCTCAAGCGTCTTCAGAAGGAACTCGGGCGATGCGAAGAGACGTCGAAGAACCGGGCGAAGGCCCGTAGGAGGGTGGCGCGTCAGCACGCGAAGGTCGCCGACCGCCGCAGGGACTGGCACCACCAGGAATCCACGAGGATCATCCGCGACAGCCAAGCGGTGTACGTGGAGGACCTGGCGGTGTCCGCTCTCGGACGAGGGTGGCTGGCCACGTCGGTGCACGACGCCGGGTGGTCGCGGTTCGTCGCGATGCTGGAGTACAAGGCTGCCAAGCACGGCCGTCACTTCGCTCGCATCGGACGCTTCGAACCGACCTCGCAGGTCTGTTCGGCCTGTGGTGTCAAGGACGGGCCCAAGCCGCTGGAGGTCCGCCGGTGGACCTGTGGCGCGTGCGGGGCCGTCCACGACCGGGACGTGAACGCCGCGCGCAACATCCTGGCCGTCGGACGGGCGGACAGGCAGAACGCCTGTGGAGCGAGGGTAGGACCGGTGTCCGTACCGGCGCCGCGCCGAGAAGCAGGAACCCCGCTGTCGCGGTCGGTCGACCGCGACAGGAATCCAGGTCCTTCGGGGCCCGGGGGACGTCAAGAGAACCGCTCACCGGGATGGATGCTTCCGGCGCGAGAACCCGCCGTGCCCCCGGTTGGCTGGAGGGCATGAAGGCAATCGCGATCCACCGCTACGGCGGCCCCGACGTGGTCGAGTACACCGAACTCCCGGACCCCAAGGTCGGCCCCGACACCGTTCTGGTCCGCACCCGTGCGGTCGGCGTCAACCCCGTCGACTGGAAGATCCGCGAAGGGCACCTCGACGGCATCCTCGACGCGCACTTCCCGATGATCATGGGCTTCGACCTGGCCGGCGTGGTGCAGGCCGTCGGCGGCGCCGTCACCGAGTTCCGGGCCGGCGACGAGGTGATCGGCTACGTCCGCAAGGACGTCCTCGGCTACGGCACCTACGCCGAACTCGTCTCCGCCCCCGTCCGCACCCTGGCCCGCAAACCCGCCGCCCTCGACTGGGCCCAGGCCGGCGGCCTGCCCACCGCCGGGCTCACCGCCCGGCAGGCCCTGGTGCACGCGCTGCGCCTGCGCCGCGGCGAGAGCGTGCTGATCCACGCCGCGGCCGGCGGCGTCGGCTCGATCGCCGTCCAGGTCGCCGGCGCGCTCGGCGCCCGGGTCATCGGCACCGCCGGGACGCACAACCACACCTTCCTGCGCGGGCTCGGCGCGGAGCCCGTCGAGTACGGCCAGGGCCTGGCGGAGCGGGTGCGGGCGCTCGCCCCGGACGGGGTGGACGCCGTGCTCGACCTGGTCGGCGGCGACGCCCTCGACCTCTCCACCGCGTTGCTCAAGAACCCCGCCCGAATCGCCTCCGCCGTCGACTACCGGGTCATCGCGCTCGGCGGCCACTACATCTGGACCCGCCCCGACCCCGAGGACCTCGCCGCCGTCGCCCGGCTCGCCGACGACGGCCTGCTCACCGTCCCGGTCGCCTCCACCTTCCCGCTCGGCCAGGCCGCCTCCGCCCAGGCCCTCAACGCCGAAGGGCGCACCCGGGGCAAGATCGTCCTGCTGGTGGACTGAACGGACGTCCGACGTCCGTCAGAATGGGCCCCGCGAAGCCCCGGCTCGCCACACCCTCACCCGCACCACCCGTGGAGCCCCGCCATGAGCACCCACCGGCCGCCCGACCTCGGCCAGGCGGCGCTCGACGACACCGACCGCCTGCTGCTCGACCAGCTCAGCCGCGACGGCCGCGCCTCCTACGCCGAGATCGGCCTGCTCACCAACCTGTCCGCCACCGCCGTCCGCCGCCGCATCGACCGGCTGCGGGCGCGCGGCGTGGTCCGCGGCTTCACGGTGGTGCTCGACCCCGCCCTGCTCGGCTGGGGCACCGAGGCGTTCGTCGAGGTCTACTGCCGCCCCCGCACCTCGCCCGAGGAACTACTCGCCTCGCTGCGCCAGTTCCCCGAGGTCGCCGCCGCCTGGACGGTCACCGGCGACCCCGACGCCCTGGTCCACCTGCGGGCCGCCGACACCCGCCACCTGGAAGCCGTCATCGAACGCATCCGCAAGGAGCCCGGCGTCCAGCGCAGCCGCTCCTCCGTGGTGCTCTCCCAGCTGATCTGACGCAGGAAAGCTGCGCCGCACCCCCCGAACACGCACGAAACCGGCCCCCACCAGCCCCGTTCCGACGCGCGCCCGCGCCGCACCGCTGCCTACGCTGATCATGACCCCACGCACCGCAGCAGCGAAGAGGACCACCCGTGTACGCAGCGCCCGACCGCATGCACAAGCCGGACGACGAACTGGTCGAGCTGGTCTTCGACTACATGCGCGAACGGCTCCAGTACGACCCCGTCCCGCTCGACCACCCCGGCGACGGCGCCCACCTGCGCGAGGTGCTCGCCGGGCTGCTGAACGAGCACGGCAACGACGCCGCCGACGTGCTCAAGCTCTACGACCACGAGCTGTCCCGCGCCGTCATCTCCGCCGACAGCCCGCGCTACCTGTCCTTCATCCCGTGCGCCCCCACCAAGGCCGCGCTGCTGTTCGACATGGTGGTCTCCTGCGCCTCCCTGCAGGGCATCTCCTGGCTGGAGGCGGCCGGCGCGATCGCCGCCGAGAACCAGGTGCTGCGGCTGATAGCCGACCGGGCCGGACTGCCCGCCGGCGCCGGCGGCGTCTTCGTCTCCGGCGGCTCGGCCGGCAACCTCTCCGCCCTGGTGGTCGCCCGCGACACCGCCCGCCGCCGGCTCGGCGTCGGCCCGGAGGCCCGGCTGCGGATCGCCGTCGCCGACCAGGTGCACTCCTCGGTCAAGAACACCTTCAACATCATCGGCGTCGAGGCCTTCCCCGTCCCCGCCGTCGACCGCCGCCTCACCGGCGCCGCCCTGCGCGCCGCCCTCGCCGCCGACCCGCACCCCGAGACCGTGATCGCCGTGGTCGGCACCGCCGGCACCACCAACGAGGGCATCATCGACGACCTCGCGGGCATCGCCGAGGTCGCCCGCGAACGCGAGCTGTGGTTCCACGTGGACGGCGCCTACGGCGGCGCCGGACTGTTCGCCCCCTCGGTGCGCGAGCGCTACAACGGCATCGAGCACGCCGACTCCTTCGTGGTCGACCCGCACAAGTGGCTGTTCGCCCCGTTCGACTGCGCCGCGCTGCTCTACCGCGAGCCGCGGCTGGCCCGCGCCGTGCACACCCAGGACGCCGGCTACCTGGACGTCCTGCACACCGAGGGCGACGAGTGGAACCCCACCGACTACGCCTACCACCTCACCCGGCGCGCCCGCGGCCTGCCGCTGTGGTTCTCGCTCGCCGTGCACGGCGTCCAGGCCTACACCGACGCCATCGAGACCGGCCTGCGCCTGGCCAGGGACACCGCGCAGCTGATCCGCGACACCGAGCACCTCGAACTGCTCCACGACCCGCAGCTGTCCGCCGTCTGCTTCCGCCGCACCGGCTGGACCCACGACGACTACTACCGCTGGTCCCGGCAGCTGCTCGCCGACCAGGTCGGCTTCGTCACCCCGACCGGCTGGGACGGCGAGACCGTCGCCCGGTTCGCCTTCCTGCACCCCGGCACCACCATGGAGATGGTCCAGGAGATCCTCGACACCATGCGGTGACGGGCCCGGCGCGGACGGACGGCGGCTACAGGAAGCCGCCGTTCGGCACGTACGGGGCCGGCGGGCGCATCCCGCGCACCGCCAGGTAGCCCCGGGTGGACAGCGACAGGCCCAGCTCCAGGCCCACGTCCACCGCCCACTCCTGCTCCGCCGTCAGGAAGGACACCTCCGCGTCCACGCCCGCCGGAACGCGGGCCAGCGCCTCCCGCAGCAGCCGGGTGGCGATCCGCTTCGAGGTGGCGGCCACCAGCTGGACGGTCCCGCCGTCCCGGTAGCAGTAGCCGGTGCCGGCCAGGGTGTCCGCGATCAAGAGCTCGTCGAAGTGCGCCAGCATGAAGGCGTGGTCCGGGCCGTGCGCCGCGCCGCGCAGCCGCCGGTCCACCGAGTCCAGCACGTGCAGGTGCGAGGCGTTGCCCGCGTGCACCGGGATGTCCCCCGGGTCCAGCAGCCGCTCCCGGTCCACCCGCCCGGTCAGCCGCATCGCCGGGTGCAGCGTGAACCCCGCCGCCCGGTAGCGGCGCGCCGCCGCGGGCGACGGCGAGGCGCACAGCATCCCGCGCAGACAGCCCCGCCCGTACGCGGCGGCCCGCTCCAGCAGCAGTCGGCCCACCCCCTGCCCCTGCGCGGACGGCAGCACCACGAACAGCGCCAGCACCCACACGCCCTCCCGGCGCAGCGACAGCGCCGCCCCCACCGGCTCGCCGTCCTGCTCGGCGATCCAGCACCCCTGCGGGTCCGTCACCGCCAGGTGCCGCGACCGCGCGAGCCGGCGGATCCGGGCCCGCTCGTCCTCCGGCTCCGACGCCGGCCCGTCGTCCGGCGGCCGTCCGTCCAGCGCCCGGAACGCCGCCCGGGAGACCCGGTTCACCGCCTCGGCGTCCTCCGCGGTGTCTCTCAGCTGACGAATGATCACCGTCACATCCTGCTGTGCCCACCGCGCGGGCGGTAGCGGTTTGCCCAAGTGGTCGGTGACCGGCCGCCGCCGGTGTGCGAGCATGGGGTGCGTGGGGGAGTGGGCGACGAAAAAAGTCCCCCGAACGCACCACCTCCCGGAAATGAATCCGGGGGGCCGCTGGTTGGCACTGGCGGATCACAGTCGTCACAGACCGGGAGTAAGCATGACCGTCCAGGACGAGACCACCGTCGAGAGTGGCATCCTCCTCACCGATGCCGCCGCGGCCAAGGTCAAGAGCCTGCTGGAGCAGGAGGGCCGCGAGGACCTGTCGCTGCGCGTCGCCGTGCAGCCCGGCGGCTGCTCGGGCCTGCGCTACCAGCTGTTCTTCGACGAGCGTTCGCTGGACGGCGACGTCGTCAAGGACTTCAACGGTGTCAAGGTCGTCACCGACCGGATGAGCGCCCCGTACCTGGGCGGCGCCACCGTCGACTTCGTCGACACCATCGAGAAGCAGGGCTTCACCATCGACAACCCGAACGCCACCGGCTCCTGCGCCTGCGGCGACTCGTTCAGCTAAGTCTTCTCAGCAGCGCGAACGAAGAGGGCGGCTCCCCGGCACGGGGGGCCGCCCTCGGGGCTTTCCGGGTCAGCGCGGGCCGCCGACTCCCACCCCGCCGGACTGCGGCGGCACCTGGTCGCCGGTCGCGGTGTCGACCACGCCGCCGCCGTTCATCGGCTTCGGCAGCGTCACCGTCGCCTCCTGCGGCTTCATCACCTGCGGACAGGCCTGGCCGGGCTCGGCGGTCCTGGTGACCACGATCCGCAGCTTCACGGTGGGCGGCGCGTCCTCCTCCAGCCGCACCCCGTACTTGTCGCACACCCCGGCGGTGTAGAACACCGTCAACTGGGTGGGGCTGTCCTGCCGGTATCCCGTCACGGGGATCTTCACCGCCGTCGGCGGGTGCTCGCCGACGGCTATCCCCGGGTTGCTCGGCTGCCCGCCCCCCGACGAGGACGAGGGCGAGGGCGACGGCTGCGCGTCGGCCGGCGGCGGCACGGACGGCGAGCCGGGGGCCGCGGTTCCCGGGCCGGGCGTCGCGACGCCGCTGGCGGACGCACCGGTCGCGGTCGGCGTCGTGCCGCCCGAACTGCCGCACGCGGTCAGCAGCCCGGCGGCCAAGGACGCGGCGGCGAGCGCCAGGACGGTCCGGCGAGCGGACGAGGGCTTGGCGGAGACGGCTGCGGTCCTGTCGTCCATGATCTGCGTTCCTCCCGGGGGTCGCGCGGCACCACGGGAGCGGCACCGCGCGGATGTGACGTGCTCGGGAGGAAACCGGTTCCGCTACTCGCCGAACTCCGGCATCCCCGCCACCACCCGACGCGCCTCCACCGGCACCCGCACGCCCAGCGCCGCCGGCGCCGACCGTTCGGGCCCCGGCCCGGCGGCCGGCCAGAACCGGCCCAGCCGGCGGGAGGAGTCCAGCAGATCGGCCAGCGACTCCGCGTCGGCGTCGAACGGACCGACCGACAGCAGGCGGGGAGAGTGCTCGATCACCATGCGGTACCAGCTCCGATCGCCGCGCCGCGGCCACGCTGCCGCGGACTGGACGGGGGCCGCGTCCGGCCCCCGTACTCGCGACCCTAGGCCGGTCCGGGCCCGGGCGACAGACCTACCCACCGGTAGTACCGGATCGGGCGGGTACCTTAGGTGGGTTGATGTCCCCGCTCCGGCCAACGCCGGGCCGCCCGAGGAGAACCCAGTGCGCATCGCCGTCGCCGGCTCGATCGCCACCGACCACCTGACGACCTTCCCCGGACGCTTCGCGGACCAGCTGGTCCCCGAGCAGCTGCACACGGTGTCGCTGTCGTTCCTGGTCGACACCCTGGACATCCGCCGCGGCGGCGTCGCGCCGAACATCGCCTTCGGCATGGGCGTCCTCGGCCTGAACCCGATCCTGGTCGGCGCGGCCGGCGCGGACTTCACCGAGTACCGCAGCTGGCTCGACCGGCACGGCGTCGACACCGACTCGGTGCACATCTCCGAGACCCGGCACACCGCCCGGTTCATGTGCACCACCGACGAGGACCACAACCAGATCGCGTCCTTCTACACCGGCGCGATGGCCGAGGCCCGCAACATCGAGCTGAAGCCGATCGCCGACCGCGTCGGCGGCCTCGACCTGGTCCTGATCGGCGCGGACGACCCGGCCGCGATGGTCCGCCACACCGAGGAGTGCCGCACCCGCGGCTACGCCTTCGCCGCCGACCCCTCCCAGCAGCTCGCCCGCCTGGAGGGCGACGACATCCGCCAGATCGTCGACGGCGCGGCCTACCTCTTCACCAACGAGTACGAGGCCGCCCTCATCGAGTCCAAGACCGGCTGGTCCGCGGACGAGATCCTCGGCCGCGTCGGCACCCGGGTCACCACTCTCGGCGCCAAGGGCGTCCGCATCCAGCGCCAGGGCGAGCCCGACATCGTGGTCGGCTGCCCCGCCGAGGAGCGCAAGGCCGACCCCACCGGCGTCGGCGACGGCTTCCGCGCCGGCTTCCTGGCGGGCCTGTCCTGGAACCTCGGCCTGGAGCGCGCCGCCCAGATCGGCTGCATGCTCGCCACCCTGGTCATCGAGACCGTCGGCACCCAGGAGTACGAGCTGCGCAGCGGCCACTTCCTGGACCGCTTCGAGCAGGCCTACGGCGCGGACGCGGCGGCCGAGCTGCGCACCAAGCTCCGCTAGTCAGCCCTCCGCCCTGATCACCAGGTACGCCGTGCCGCGGTCGGCTCCGTAGTCCGCGGCCGGCGCCTCGCCCGCGTAGGTGTGACCGCACATCTCGCACCAGGCGGGGATGTCGTGGCGGGCCGCCTCGTCGTCGGACAGGACGGCGACGCGGCCGCCGGGGGCGACCTCCGGGATGCGCCGGGCGAGCTCGATGATCGGCAGCGGGCAGCGCTTGCCGAGGGTGTCGAGCACCAGCGCGTCGGCGCCGGTGCCGGGCGCGGGGAGGTCGAGGCCGAGGGGCGCGCGGATCTCCGCGACGACCCGGGGCAGGACGTCGAGGAAGCGCTCCACATCGGCGGCCTCGGCGCCGCGGGGGAGCGAGACCCGCACGTTGCCCTCGGTGAGCACGCCCATCGCGGCCAGCACGTGGCTCGGCGTCAGCGTGCTGGAGGTGCAGGAGGAGCCCGAGTTGACCGCGAAGCCGGCCCGGTCGAGCTCGCCGAGCAGCACCTCGCCGTCCACGTACAGGCAGGAGAAGGTGACCAGGTGGGGGAGGCGGAGCTCCGGGTGGCCGACCACCTCGACCTCGGGGACCAGCTGCGGGACGCGATGCCGGATCAGTTCGACCAGCGCGTGCAGCCGGGCGTTCTCCGCCTCGGCCTCGGCCCGGACGGCGCGCAGCGAGGCCGCGGCGGCCACGATCGCCGGGACGTTGACGTAACCGGGCACCCGGCCCTTCTCGCGGTCGTCGGCGGGCAGCGGCGAGACGTACCGTACGCCCTTGCGCACCGCCAGCACGCCGACGCCGGCCGGCCCGCCCCACTTGTGCGCGCTGGCCGTCAGCACCGACCAGCCGCCGGGCACCGGCAGCCGCCCGGCGCTCTGCGCGGCGTCCACCAGCAGCGGGACGTCGCCGATCAGCGCGGCGGTCTCGGCGACCGGCTGCAGGGTGCCGACCTCGTGGTTGGCGGACTGCAGGACGGCCAGCGCGGTGTCCGGGCGCACGGCGGCGGCGAACTGCTCGGCGTCCACCCGGCCGTGACGGTCGACCGGGACGGCGGTGGCGGCGCCCCCGTCGGCCTCCCAGCGCTCGGCGGTGTGCAGGACGGCGGAGTGCTCGACCGCGGAGTGCAGCAGGTGGGCGCCGCGTCGGCGGTTGCCGCGCAGCGCGCCGAGGACGCCCAACTGGACGGCCTGGGTGCCGGATGCGGTGAAGGCGATCTCGTCGGCGCGGGCGCCGAGCACCTCGGCGACGGTCTCCCGGGCGGCGTCGAGCAGCATCCGGGCCTGCCGGCCGGAGCGGTGCAGCCGGGCGGGGTCGGCCCAGCCCTCGTCGAGGGCGGCGAGCAGCGCCTGCCGGGCGACGGGGTGCGGCGGGGCGGTGGAGGCGGCGTCGAAGTAGGGCACGGGGCCACCGTAGACGACGCCCCTTACGGGGGGATTCCTCCCGGCCCCGGGGGGAGCCGACGGCCCGTCACCCGCGTGTCGTAGTGCGGTCGCCCGTTCGGTCGTGGGAGGCTCGGAACTCCGCCATGACCTGCGACTCCGTCCGTCCTTCCGGGGTGCTTCACCCCTCGGGGGCTGATCGGGTAGCCGGGCGGCGCGTTAGCGGGGGCTGCCCGTGAGCGCCGCATAAGGATGGAGTAGCGTTTGGCCCGCATAAGCATTCAAACCGTGCCCGTGGCCGGACCGCCGGGGAGACCAGACAACGGACTCCCGACGGCGGTGCGTTCGCGGGCGAGACTTCGGGAAGGCGCTACGTGAGTCCCAACGGCTCCGACCGCTCGCCGCGGCGCACGATGCGGCGGAAGCTGCCTCAGGCGCTGGCACTGGGCCTCGTCATCGCGACCGCCACCGGCTGCTCGGCCAACGACCTGCCCAGGCTTGGCCTCCCCAGTCCCGTCACCAAGGAAGGCCCGCTGGTCCTTCACATGTGGCAGGGCTCGTGGATCGCGGCTCTGGTTGTTGGTGCATTGATGTGGGGTCTGATCCTCTGGAGCGTGATCTTCCACCGGCGCAGCCGCACCAAGGTGGAGATCCCCGCTCAGACCCGGTACAACGTGCCCATCGAGGCGCTGTACACCGCGGTCCCCCTCGTCATCGTCTCGGTGCTGTTCTACTTCGTCGCGCGCGACGAGGCCACCCTGACGAAGGTCTCCGAAAAGCCCCAGCACACGATCAACGTGGTGGGCTTCCAGTGGAGTTGGGCGTTCAACTACGAGAACAGCGAAATCCCCGACCCGTCGAGCACCACGGCGGCGTACGAGGTCGGCAGCACCAAGGAGGCTCCGACCCTCTACCTGCCGATCAACGAGTCGGTGAAGTTCCGGCTGACCTCGAACGACGTCATCCACGACTTCTGGCCCGTCAACTTCATGATGAAGATGGACGTCGTGCCCGGCGTGGTCAACGAGTTCGAGGTGACCCCGACCGCGTACGGCACTTTCCGCGGCAAGTGCGCCGAGCTCTGCGGCGTCGACCACTCGCGGATGCTCTTCAACGTGAAGGTCGTCTCGCACGACGAGTACGAGGCGCACCTGAAGGGACTCCGCGACAAGGGCCAGGCCGGCGCGGTTCCCGCAGGCATCCTCCCCACGGGAAGTAGTGAAGAGAAGTGACCATCCTCAACGAGCCCGCCGCGGCCGCTGGGGCAACCGGGGCCGTCACCTCCGGGACCCCGCGCGTGCGCAAGCCGGGCAACGCGATCATCAAGTGGCTCACCACCACTGACCACAAGACGATCGGCACCCTCTACCTGGCGACCTCGTTCGCGTTCTTCCTGATCGGTGGCGTGCTCGCCCTGGTCATGCGCGCCGAGCTCGCCCGGCCGGGTACTCAGATCCTGTCGAACGAGCAGTTCAACCAGGCGTTCACCATGCATGGCACGATCATGCTGCTGATGTTCGCCACCCCGCTGTTCTCGGGCTTCGCCAACTGGATCATGCCGCTCCAGATCGGCGCCCCCGACGTCGCGTTCCCGCGTCTGAACATGTTCGCCTACTGGCTGTACCTGTTCGGCTCGATCATCGCGGTGGCGGGCTTCCTGACCCCGCAGGGCGCCGCCGACTTCGGCTGGTTCGCCTACTCGCCGCTGTCGGACGCGGTCCGCTCGCCGGGCATCGGCGCCGACATGTGGATCATGGGCCTGGCCTTCTCCGGCTTCGGCACCATCCTCGGTGCGGTCAACTTCATCACCACCATCATCTGCATGCGCGCCCCCGGCATGACGATGTTCCGGATGTCGATCTTCGTCTGGAACACCCTGCTGACCGCCGTGCTGATCCTGCTGGCCTTCCCGGTGCTGGCCGCCGCGCTGTTCGCCCTGGAGGCGGACCGCAAGTTCGGGGCGCACGTCTTCGACCCGACCAACGGTGGCGCCATGCTGTGGCAGCACCTGTTCTGGTTCTTCGGTCACCCCGAGGTCTACATCATCGCGCTGCCGTTCTTCGGCATCATCTCCGAGATCATCCCGGTCTTCAGCCGCAAGCCGATGTTCGGCTACTCCGGCCTGATCGCCGCGACCATCGCCATCGCCGGCCTCTCGGTGACGGTGTGGGCGCACCACATGTACGTGACCGGACAGGTACTGCTGCCGTTCTTCTCGTTCATGACCTTCCTGATCGCGGTCCCGACCGGTGTGAAGTTCTTCAACTGGGTCGGCACCATGTGGAAGGGCTCGCTGAGCTTCGAGACCCCGATGCTCTGGACGATCGGCTTCCTGGTCACCTTCCTGTTCGGCGGTCTGACGGGTGTGCTGCTCGCCTCCCCGCCGATCGACTTCCACGTCTCGGACTCGTACTTCGTCGTCGCGCACTTCCACTACGTGGTCTTCGGCACCGTCGTCTTCGCGATGTTCGCCGGCTTCCACTTCTGGTGGCCGAAGATGACCGGCAAGATGCTGGACGAGCGCCTCGGCAAGATCACCTTCTGGACGCTGTTCTTCGGCTTCCACACCACGTTCCTGGTCCAGCACTGGCTCGGCGCGGAGGGCATGCCCCGCCGCTACGCCGACTACCTGGCCGGTGACGGCTTCACCGCGCTGAACACGGTCTCGACCATCGGCTCGTTCCTGCTGGGCCTGTCGATGCTGCCGTTCCTCTACAACGTGTGGAAGACCGCCAAGTACGGCGAGAAGATCACCGTTGACGACCCGTGGGGCTACGGCCGTTCGCTGGAGTGGGCGACCTCCTGCCCGCCGCCGCGGCACAACTTCACCACGCTGCCGCGTGTCCGCTCGGAATCCCCGGCGTTCGACCTGCACCACCCGGAGATCGCCGCGCTGGACTACCTCGAGAACCACGGTGAGACGGCGAAGCACTTCGAGGGTGTCACTCCCGCGCAGTACGACCGCCCCTCCCTGGGCAAGGGCAAGGAGGGCGACGCCCGATGAAGGAACAGGGAAAGATCTTCGCGGGTCTGGCCGTCTTCACGCTGGCCATCGCCATCACGTACCTGGTGTGGACCACGAAGTCGGACCACGGCCTGGAGGCCGCCGGCACGACCGCGCTGTTCCTGGCCTTCGGCCTGTGCGCGTTCATCGGTTTCTACCTGGCGTTCACCGCCAAGCGGGTGGACACCGGCGCGGGTGACAACCCCGAGGCCGAGGTCTCGGACGACGCCGGCGAGCTGGGCTTCTTCGCCCCGCACAGCTGGCAGCCGCTGTCCCTGGCGGTCGGTGGCGCGCTGGCCTTCCTGGGCGTCATCTTCGGCTGGTGGCTGCTGTTCTGGTCGGTTCCGGTCCTGCTGATCGGTCTCTACGGCTGGGTCTTCGAGTTCTACCGCGGCGAGAACCAGAACCAGTAAGGTTCCGGATTCGCAAGCCGTACGGCGGGCCGGGTACTCCCTTCGGGGGGTGCCCGGCCCTCGTCGTTCCCGCGGATTCCCCCTCCCGGGTTACCCGGAGTGCCACCGGGGTGACGCCTTCCTACGCTTCGAGGCAGGTTCCAACCTGGGAGGTTCCGTTGAAGGGCTCTCGGATAGTCAGTACCCGGACCACGCTCGCCGCCCTGCTGGTGATCACACCGGCCGCGGCCTGTTCCACCGGTGGTTCGAAGGACTCGTCCCACCAGATCGACGTGGCGCCGCTGATCCACACGTCGGCCGCCGGGGAGAAGGCCGACCCGGCGAAGGCGTTCAGCGTGACCGCGGACGGCACCGCCAAGCTCGGCGAGGTCACCGTCACCGGTCCGGACGGAAAGCCCGTCGCCGGGCAGCTGGCCGCCGACCAGCAGCACTGGCAGACCACCGACCCGCTCCGGGCCGGCGCCGGATACACCGTCAAGGTGACCGCCGAGGACGGCCGGGGCGGGCACGGCGAGGCCGACTCCAGCTTCACCACGGCCCCCGCGCAGCACGTGATCAGCGCCGAACTCGGCCCGGACAGCTCCGGCAGCGGCGTCTACGGCGTCGGCCAGCCGCTCACCGTGAAGCTGTCCGAGAAGGTCACCGACCCGGCGGCCCGGCAGCAGATCGAACGCGGCCTGACGGTCACCTCGCAGCCCGCCGTGACCGGCGCCTGGTACTGGGTGGACGACCAGAACCTGCACTTCCGCCCGCAGGAGTACTGGCCGGCCAACGCCACCGTCCGGCTCGACTACGACCTGCCCGGCATCCGGGTCGCCGACGGCGTGTACGGCGGCGAGGAGAAGAGCCTGGCGCTGCGGACCGGCGACCGGGTCGAGGCGGTGATCGACGCCAGCAGCGACGAGCTGACGTACAAGCGCAACGGCGAGGTGGTCAGGACCATCCCGGTCACCACCGGCAAGCCCGGCTTCGACACCCGCAACGGCGTCAAGGTGGTGCTCGGCCAGGAATCATCCGTTCGGATGAGCGGCGAGACCATCGGCATACCCGACGGCAGCAGCGAGTCCTACGACCTGGACGTGAAGTGGGCGACCCGGGTCACCTGGAGCGGCGAGTACGTCCACGCGGCGCCCTGGTCGACCTGGGCGCAGGGCCGGCAGAACGTCAGCCACGGCTGCACCGGCATGAGCACCGAGAACGCGAAGTGGTTCTTCGACAACACCCGGGTCGGTGACCTGGTGCAGGTGGTCAACAGCCTGGGCCACGACATGGAGCCGTTCGGCAACGGCTTCGGCGACTGGAACATCGACTGGGACGAGTACGTCAAGCACAGCGCCCTCGGCAAGCCGGTGAGCACGGCGGCGCCGGAGAGTGCGGTGAACCCGACCCCGAACCCGTTCGCCGCGCAGCGGTAGGCGCCCGTCGCAGCCGCGAGGTCCGCCCGGCAGGCCGACTGCCGGGCGGACCCTTGCGCGCGTCAGCGGTGGACGGCGTCCAGGGCGGCCAGGACGGCCGCCAGCGCTTCGTCCCGGCCGAGGCCGAGGCGGGCGGTGCGGGCGGCGTACTCGGCGGCGGCGTCGGCCGCCAGGCGGTGCGAGGTGTCCCCCGTGGGGGCGATGGTGGTGCCGGCCCGGCCGCGGGTCTCGACCACGCCGTCCGCCTCCAGCTCGCGGTAGGCGCGGGCCACCGTGTTGGCGGCCAGGCCGAGCTGCTCGGCCAGCGCGCGGACGGTGGGGAGCTTCAGGCCGATCGGGAGTTCACCCGTACGGGCCTGGGCCGCGATCTGCGAGCGCACCTGCTCGTAGGGCGGCGTGGAGGACTGGGGGTCGATCGCCACGTGCACCCGGCCAACATAACAGGGCGTCGGGCCGGTGCCGGAGAAATATGCCAGAACCCCCACCGGCCGGAGCCGATGGGGGTTCTGACGTGGCGTGACAGCTAGGGATCAGTGGTGGCCGTGGCCGCTGGTGATCTCCAGGTACTCCTCGGAGGTGGGCTTGGCGATCTGGTTGCCCTCGCCGTAGAAGCCCTCGGAGAGCTTCGTACGGGTCTTGGCGACCACGCCGGCCTTGCGGGCCACACCGTTCTCGTCGGTCTCCGCGGGCAGCTCCAGCGGCTGGGGCTGCTCGTGGGCGGTGAGGGTGTGCAGGTCCTGCGGCGACAGCGGCGTGTGGACCTCGACGAACTCACCGTGCGGCAGGCGCTTGATGATGCCCGACTCGCGGCCGTGCAGCACCTTGTCCTTGTCGCGGCGCTGCAGGCCGAGGCACCAGCGCTTGGCGACGAAGAAGGTGATGACCGGCACCACGAAGAAGCCGACCCGGACCATGTAGGTGATCGTGTTGATCGACATGTGCAGGTGAGTGGCGAACAGGTCGTTGCCACCGCCGGCCAGCAGGACCAGGTACAGCGAGATCCAGGCCGCGCCGAGCGCGGTGCGGACCGGGGCGTTGCGCGGGCGGTCCAGGATGTGGTGCTCGCGCTTGTCGCCGGTGACCCAGGACTCGATGAACGGGTAGACCGCGATCGCGACCAGGACCAGCGGGAAGAGCATCAGCGGGATGAACACGCCCAGGTTCAGGGTGTGGCCGCCCCAGACGGAGATCTCCCAGCCCGGCATGAAGCGGATCAGGCCTTCGGCGAAGCCCATGTACCAGTCGGGCTGGGCGTCGGTGGACACCTGGTCCGGACGGTACGGGCCGTACGCCCACACCGGGTTGATGGTGGCGATCGCGGACATCGCCGCGATGATGCCGAACACCAGGAAGAAGAAGCCACCGGCCTTGGCCATGTAGACCGGCATCAGCGGCATGCCGACGACGTTCTTCTCGGTCTTGCCCGGGCCCGCCCACTGGGTGTGCTTGTGGTAGAAGACCAGGATCAGGTGCGCGACCAGCAGGCCCAGCATGATGCCCGGGATGAGCAGCACGTGGATGGTGAAGAAGCGCGGGATGATGTCCGTGCCGGGGAACTCGCCGCCGAACAGGAACATCTGGATGTAGGTGCCGACGATCGGCACCGCCAGGATCGCGCCCTCCATGAAGCGGATACCGGTACCCGACAGCAGGTCGTCCGGCAGCGAGTAGCCGAAGAAACCGTCGAAGAAGCCCAGGCACAGCAGCAGGAAGCCGAACAGCCAGTTGATCTCGCGCGGCTTGCGGAAGGCGCCGGTGAAGAAGACGCGCATCATGTGCACGAACATCGCCGCCACGAAGACCAGGGCGGCCCAGTGGTGGATCTGGCGGATCAGCAGACCGCCGCGGATCTCGAAGCTGATGTTCACGGTGGAGGCGTACGCCTCCGACATCCGGATGCCGTTCAGCGGCAGGTAGGAACCGTGGTAAACGGTCTCCGCCATGCTCGGCTTGAAGAACATCGTCAGGTAGACACCCGTGAGGATGATGATGATGAAGCTGTAGAGGCAGATCTCACCGAGCATGAAGGACCAGTGGTCCGGGAAGATCTTGCGCAGGTTGGCCTTGGCCAGGGAGTAGATCCCCAGCCGGCCGTCGACCCAGTCCGCAGCTGCCTCGGCCTTGTTGGCGGGCTTGGCGCGCGTGCTGGCCGGCTTGGAGGCACCGCCGGTGGTGCCGCTCGCGGTGCTCATCGCTTGCGCTCCCAGTAACTCGGGCCGACGGGCTCGTCGAAGTCGCCGGTGGCGACCAGGAAGCCCTGCTCATCGGTGGTGATCTTCAGCTGGGGCAGCGGGTGGCCCGCCGGGCCGAAGATGACGCGAGCGCCGTCCGCCAGGTCGAAGGTCGACTGGTGGCAGGGGCAGAGCGCGTGGTGGGTCTGCTGCTCGTACAGCGAGATCGGGCAGCCGACGTGGGTGCAGATCTTCGAGTAGGCGAGGATGCCCTCGAAGCCCTTGTCACGGGACTTGGCGTCCTTGATGTCCTCCGGAGCGATCCGGATGAGCATCAGGGCGTCCTTGGCGATCTGCTGCTGGAAGTCGTGGTCGTCCTCCTCCAGGCCGTGCGGCTTGGCGAAGGTCAGCGAGCCCTGAATGATGTCCTCGGGCTTCATCGGCTGGTCGGTGTTCATGTTGACCAGGCGGATCGGCTCGGAGGGCTTGGCCTCGCCCCAGCCGGTGTGCATGAGCTTGTCCTGGGGCATCGGGCCGAGGTCGCGCAGCAGCACGACGCCGGACAGCGGCACCAGGGCCATCGAACCGATCAGGGTGTTGCGGATCATCTTGCGACGGCCGAAGCCGGACTCCGCGGCACCGGTCTTGAACTGCTCGATGACGTCGTTGCGGACCTCGTCCGAGGCCTCGATCGGGTGACGCTCGGCCGGCAGCTCGTGGTCCGACATCAGGGTGCGGGCCCAGTGGACCGCGCCCGCGCCGATGCAGAACAGCGCCACGCCGAGGGTCATGCCCAGGGCGAAGTTGAGGGCGCTGACGTGGCCCAGCGGGAAGATGTAGACCAGCTTGTCGGCGTCGATCGCGGCGTAGGACGCGATGAAGCCGACGGTCGCCAGCATCGACACCACGAACATCAGCGACACCTGGCGCTCGGCCCGCTTGGCGGCCCGCTCGTCGATGTCGGTCCGACGCGGTTCGTGGGCCGGCAGGCCCGGGTCGGCGAACGGGTCGTCGTGGGTGACGACCTCAGCGCCGTGGGAGGCGTCGTGGGCCTCCGGCAGGTTCTCTGACATGTCGTGGCTCATGACTTCTTGGCCTTGGTGGTGTGGGCGGCGACCCAGATCGCGATCGCGATCAGCGCGCCGAGACCGAAGATCCAGCTGAACAGACCCTCGGTGAACGGGCCGAGGCTGCCCAGGGCGAGACCACCGGGGTTCGGCGCTTCGTTGGTGTTCTGGACGTACGCGATGATCTCGCGCTTCTGCTCCTCCGGCATGGTGGTGTCGGGGAACGACGGCATGTTCTGCGGGCCGGTCTGCATGGCCTCGTAGATGTGCTTGGAGTCCACGCCCTCCAGGGACGGGGCGAACTTGCCGTTGGTCAGCGCGCCGCCCTTGCCGGCGAAGTTGTGGCACTGGGCGCAGTTGGTGCGGAACAGCTCGCCACCCTTGGCGACCTGCTCGGCGTTGGTGACCTTGTCCTCGGACGGCTGGTACTGCTCCGTGGTCGGAGTGACCGGGCCGGGGCCGAGCGAGGCCACGTAGGCGGCCAGCTGGTCGATCTCGGACTGGTTGTAGACGGTCTTCTTGCGCGGGACCTGCGCGCCCGGCTGCTGGGCCGGCATGCGGCCGGTGGCGACCTGGAAGTCGACAGCGGCGGAGCCGACGCCGACCAGCGACGGACCGTCAGAAGTGCCCTGGCCGTTCAGGCCGTGGCAGGAGGAGCAGCCGACGGCGAAGAGCTTCTTGCCCTCGTCGATGGCGAGCGACTGCGAGGAGCTGTCGGCCTGCGCCTTCTCGGCGGGCGCGAAAGCGGCGTACAGCCCCCCGGTGGCCGCCAGGGCGAGAAGTAGAACGACGACCGCCGCCAGTGGGTGGCGCCGTCGTGCGGAGAGCTTTTTCACGGAATAACCCCGGTGTCAGGATCTGGTCGGCAGCAGCCTGCCCCCGACTCCCATGCGTCGTGACGACGCCGGGTCAGGGGCGGGGCGGCTGTTACTTGATCAGGTAGATGGTCGCGAACAGGCCGATCCACACAACGTCGACGAAGTGCCAGTAGTACGACACCACGATCGCCGCAGTGGCCTGCTCGTGAGTGAAGCGCCGCGCCGCGTAGGTCCGGCCGAGGACCAGCAGGAAGGCGATCAGACCACCCGTCACGTGGAGTCCGTGGAAGCCGGTGGTCAGGTAGAACACCGTGCCGTACGGGTCGGAGGACAGCGACAGGCCGTCCTTCTTGACCAGCTCGGTGTACTCGAAGATCTGGCCGCCGATGAAGATGGCGCCCATCACGAAGGTGATCACGAACCAGGAGCGCAGCTTCTTCACGTCACCGCGCTCGGCGGCGAACACGCCGAGCTGGCAGGTGAGTGAGGAGAGCACCAGGATCGTGGTGTTGACCGAGGAGAAGGGCACGTTGAGGGCATGGGCCTTCTCGTGCCAGAACTCGGCGCCCTTGACCGAGCGGAGGGTGAAGTACATCGCGAACAGGGCCGCGAAGAACATCAGCTCCGAGCTCAGCCAGACAATGGTTCCCACGCTGACCAGGTTCGGCCTGTTGACCGCTCCGTGCGCGTGTCCGGTTTCTGTTGCTGTTGCTGTCGCCACGACGGACATTATGTCGGTCCCTTATTCCGTCTTCACGCCGGGGGGTCTCCCTCGGAGTGTCCGGTGCGTGAGGTATGCCCGCCTCGCGGCCCGTCCGTTTTCTGACGGTTGTTCGGACCGGGTGAGGGAACTGGGCCGCCGGGGTGAGCTCGTGGCGCGGCGGCTTGAGCGAGATCGGGTCGGGGTCTCTCCAGGACGGGCCCGCCGGAGTAGCATCCGTCCCAGGACGTGGTCCGGGTCACACTGGGCCGTTCGGTCGGGGGCCGCGCGCGATCGCGGCCCGGGGCGGACACCGTGGACGCAGCGGACACATATAAGAGGACGAGCACCAGGAAGCAGGGGACATGGCGCAGCAATCCGACGAGACGCTCACCGTTCTCGTCTACAGCGACGACCGCAACACCCGTGAGCAGGTGACCCTCGCCCTCGGCCGCCGCCCCGCCGGGGACCTTCCCGCGCTGGAGTATCTGGAGTGCGCCACCGCCCCCGCGGTGCTCCGCGCGCTGGAGAAGGGCGGCGTCGACCTGTGCGTGCTGGACGGCGAGGCGGTGCCGGCCGGCGGGCTCGGGCTGACCAGGCAGCTCAAGGACGAGATCTACGGCTGCCCGCCGGTGCTGGTGCTGATCGGCCGCCCGCAGGACTCCTGGCTGGCCGCCTGGAGCCGGGCCGACGCGGCGATCTCGCACCCCGTCGACCCGGTCGCGCTCGCCGACGCCGCGAGCACCCTGCTGCGGGCCCGGGTGGCCCGGCGGGCGCCGGCCGCGCGCTGAGCCGTTCCCGGCCGGGCCGCCGTCCCGGGGCGCTGTCTCAAGGGGAGAGAAGGGGACGGCAACCCAGGGCGGCCGTCCCCGCTCGCTCGATAGGCTGACTCCGATTCCTCTGCGACAAGAAGAGAGCTGGAGACGGCCATGGTGAACGTGCACTCTGCGAACGGCGGTAGCGACCCCGCGCAGGTGGTCCGCACCTGGCCCGACCTCCTGATGGCGCTGCTGCGCGGGGAGGACCTTGCCCAGGCCGACACCGCCTGGGCGATGGACCGCATCATGAGCGGCGAGGCCAGCCCCGTGCAGGTGGCCGGCTTCCTGATCGCGCTGCGCGGCAAGGGCGAGACGGTCGAGGAGATCGCCGGCCTGGTCGAGGCGATGTACGCGCACGCGGTGCCGCTGGACATCCCCGGCCCGGCCGTGGACATCGTCGGCACCGGCGGCGACCGGGCCAAGACCGTCAACATCTCCACCATGTCGGCGGTCGCCGCCGCGGCGGCCGGCGCGAAGGTGGTCAAGCACGGCAACCGCGCCTCCTCCTCGGCGTCCGGCTCCTCGGACGTGCTCGGGCGGCTCGGCATCAACCTGGACCTGGACGCCCGGCGGGTCGCGGCGGTGGCCGAGGAGGTCGGGCTGACCTTCTGCTTCGCCGCCAAGTTCCACCCCTCGATGCGGCACACCGCGCAGGCCCGTGCCGAGCTCGCCGTCCCCACGGTCTTCAACATCCTCGGCCCGCTCACCAACCCGGCCCGGGTCGGCGCCCACGCGGTCGGCTGCTTCGACACCCGGCTCGCCGCTCTGATCGCCGGGGTGCTGGCGCGGCGCGGCGGACAGGGACTGGTGTTCCGGGGTGACGACGGGCTCGACGAGCTGACGATCACCACCACGTCGCACGTCTGGGTGATCCGCGACGGCAAGGTGACGGAGACCCGGTTCGACCCGCGGGACGTCGGGATCGAGCTGGTCGGGATCGAGGCGCTGCGGGGCGCCGACGCGGAGTTCAACGCGGCCGTCGCGCGGCGGGTGCTGAACGGGGAGCGCGGGCCGGTGCGGGACGCGGTGCTGCTCAACAGCGCGGCCGCGCTGGTGGCGCTGGAGCTGACGGACGCGCCCCTGGGCGAGCAGCTGGGCGCGGCGATGGTGCGGACGGCGGCGGCGATCGACTCGGGGGCGGCCGGGGAGCTGCTGAAGCGCTGGGCCGACGCCACGCAGTGAGCTCCAACGGTCCGTCCGGCGAAGGGAGTTGACCCCGCCGGGCGGACCGTCGCCGTTCGCGGGGAGCGGGCGCGGATGGCGGGAGTGTTTCAGCATGTGGCCGGGACTTGAGTCAACTCCAGGCTCGTGTAAGGTGCTTCGCAGGTCATGAGTGGCAGCGACAAGCCCCAGCTTGCTGTCCGGCAACCCTCCGTCCGTGGCGGGGTGCCCTGGGTGAGGACCGGGCTGCGTGGCGATCCGTCCGCGCGGCAAGCGCGGACTTCCGGTCGATGCACCCGGGGTCCTTACCCTGTGGAGGAGTGCATCCATGTCTGTGACCGCCGAGATCTGTGCGCCGCTGGCCGTGCTGGGCCAGGACGTCGAGGTTCCGCTGGCGTCGGGGGAGAAGGTCGGCTACGCGGCGCTGGACTACGCGGCGAGTGCGCCGGCGCTGGCCCGGGTGTGGGAGGACGTCGCGGCGTACGCGCCGTACTACGGGTCGGTGCACCGGGGCGCCGGGTACCTGTCGCAGCTGTCGACCGACCTGTTCGAGCAGAGCCGGCGGACCGTCGCGGAGTTCCTGGACCTGCGGGACGGCGACCAGGTGGTGTTCACCCGGGCGACCACCGACTCGCTGAACCTGCTGGCGGGGGCGGTGCCGGCCGGGACCGAGGTGTTCGCGTTCGAGACCGAGCACCACGCCTCGCTGCTGCCCTGGCGCCGCGACGGCCTGACGGTCCGCTACCTGCGCGCGCCGCGTTCGCACGGCGAGGCGGTGGCCGCGCTGGAGGAGGCGCTGCTGGCGGCGGCCGAGGGGCCGAAGCTGCTCTGCGTGACCGGGGCGTCGAACGTCACCGGCGAGCTGTGGCCGGTCCGCGAGCTGACCGCGGTCGCCCACCGGTACGGCGCGCGGGTGGTGCTGGACGCGGCCCAGCTGGCGCCCCACCACCGGGTGTCGGTGCGGGAGTTGGACGTCGACTGGATCGCGTTCTCCGGCCACAAGCTGTACGCGCCGTTCGGGGCGGGCGTGCTGGCGGGCCGGGCGGACTGGCTGGACGCGGCGGAGCCGTACCTGGCCGGCGGCGGGGCGAGCCGGACGGTGGCCCGGGAGCTGGACGGCTCGGTGGCGGTGGAGTGGCACACCGGCCCGGCCCGGCACGAGGCCGGTTCGCCGAACGTGATCGGCGCCTACGCCATCGCCTCGGCCTGCCGGGCGCTCACCGAGGCGGGCTTCGACGCGCTGGAGGCCCGGGAACGGGCGCTGGTGGCGAAGCTGACGGAGGGGCTGGCGGCGATCCCCGAGGTGCGGGTGCTGAGCCTGTTCGGCGAGGACTCCGAGCGGGTCGGCGTGGTGTCGTTCGTGGTGCGCGGCTGGAACAGCTCGCACTTCTCGGCCGCGCTGTCCGCCGAGTACGGCATCGGCGTCCGGGACGGGCTGTTCTGCGCGCACCCGCTGGTGCGGACCCTGCTCGGCGGCGAGGACGCCGCGCCGAGCCAGTGCGGCGCGCCCGAGCCCTCGCTGCCGGGGGAGCGGAGCCTGAACGCGATCCGGGTCAGCTTCGGCGCCGGCACCCCCGTCGAGCACCTGGACCGGTTCCTGGGGGCCGTGCGGGACCTCGTCACCGACGGCGCGCGGTGGAGCTACCGCAACGAGGGCGGGCGCTGCGTCGCCGACACTCGGCAGCGCTGAGTCAGCCGTCCAGGCCGAGCGAGAACGCGGCCTCCAGGTCGTGCTGCGAGTAGGTGCGGAAGGCGATGTGGGTCTCGGTGTTGGAGACGCCCGGGACCTTGTTGAGGCGGCCGGGGATCACGTCGGCCAGCTCCTCGTGCCCCCGCACCCGCACCATCGCGACCAGGTCGTAGGTGCCGGTCACGGAGTAGACCTCGCTGACGCCCTCGATGGCCGCGATCGCCTCGGCGATCTCGGGGATCCGGTCGACGCTGGTGTTGATGAGGACGATCGCGGTGATCACTGAGCAACTCCTGTTCGAGAAGGTGCGCTCAGGGTATCGCCCGCCGGACGGGCGGCCCAGGCGAACAGCCAGCCGGTCACGAAGCCGATCACGTGCACCAGGTAGGCCACCCCGCCGCCGCCCGAACTGACGGACCACCACTGGAGCGCGAACCACAGGCCGAGCACCAGCCAGGCCGGGAACCGCAGCGGCAGGAACAGCAGCACCGGCACCAGCACCGTCACCCGGGCCCGCGGCCACAGCCGCAGGTACCCGCCCAGCACCCCGGCGATCGCGCCGGACGCGCCGACCAGGGCGCGCGTCCCGTCCGCGCTGTGCGCCTCGGCCACCGCGTAGCCGTAGGTGGCCAGGTAGCCGATCGCCAGGTAGCCGATCAGGAAGCGGATCCGGCCCAGCCGGCTCTCCACGGCCGGGCCGAAGACGAACAGGAACAGCAGGTTGCCGACCAGGTGCAGCCAGCCCGCGTGGACGAACAGCGAAGTGAGGACGGAGAGTTCGGGGATCTTGGAGGGCGTCGGCGGGAGCGTGCAGCCGGGCGTCGGCGAGGCCAGCCGGTCGGCCGTCAGCGGGCGGCCGCTCAGCAGCTCGGCGGGGACGGCGCCCCAGCGGTGCTCGTAGCGCTGCTCGGCGCAGGCCCGGGCGGCGCCGCTGCCGTACCCCGGGTTCAGGCCGGCCGGGCCGACCAGCAGGACCAGCGCGGACAGCGCGATCAGCAGGTAGCTGACGACCGGGGTGCGGGCGGTCCGCGCGGCCGCCGGCGAACCGGCCCGGGCGGGGGCGGAAAGCACCATGCCGGTCAGCATTCCTCGGGGGCGCACCCGCGACACCGGGCGCTGCTCCGGACGGGTGAGCGTCCGGGCACTGGACCGGTGACCCGGGCGTCACCGTCCAGGCAATAGGCTGGAGGCCCGGAAACCGGGACCAGCCGAGAGGGACCACTGATGACCATCGCCGCGCCGACCGCCGAGACCCGCTGGCGCTGCACCCTGTGCGGCAACCTCACCCGCTTCGACGTCACCCGGTCCTCCCGGGTGATCGACTTCCTGCACTTCGACCTGGCCGGCGACTCCAAGGTCGAGGAGACCCAGGTGCTCGCCGAGACCATCGAGTCGGTGCGCTGCCGCTGGTGCAACGCCGTCGACCAGGTCGAGCTGGTGGCCCGCCCGGGCGCCGAGGAGCCCGCGGAGGGCGGCCCCGCGCAGGGCTGACGCACTTCCACCGCCCCGCGTCCCCGTCCGCGCCCCGGACCGGGGCGCGGGGCGGACTCGTCGGCGGGGTGCTGTCGGTGCGGCACGGTAGACGGGACAATTGCAAGCAGCGGCGGACACCAACGCCCCCGGCACCCGCCGGGGCCCGCCCGGACCAGGATCGGAGCCGAGAACAGTGGCGGAGGCAGCGAACGCGCCCGCGGGCACGGACGGGACCGCGCCCGCTCCGGTCCAGCAGACCCCGGAGCCCGCTCCCGGCGGCGAGGACGGCAACGGCGACACGGCCGCCCGGGCGCTGCCCGAGGGCGTGCGCCGGCGAGTGGTCGGCATCGCCTCCGACGCGCTCGGCGGCATCCCGGCCGGCGAGCTGCCCGCCGCGCTGCGCCCGTACGCCAAGTTCACCCCCGCCCGGCGGGCCAAGTACGCGGCCACCGCGCTGGCCGCCGCGCTGGAGTCCGACCCGGCGTTCCGGGTGCGGATAGCCGAGCGGCTCCGGCTCGGCCAGCCCGACCTGGTGCGCGCCCTGGAAGCGGGCACCGTGCCGGCCGCCGCCGACCCGATGGACGTGGCCGCCGCCGCGTACCTGGTGCGCCCGGCCGGCTGGGGGCGACTGGTCGAGGAGGCCGGCGAGCAGGCCGAGCGGGTGGACGCCGAGGGCGCCGCCGCCGAGGCCGCCCGGCTCGCCGAGAAGCTCCAGGCGGAGCTGGCCGAGACCCGCTCCGCCGCCCGCGCCGAACTGGACCGCCACCGCGCCGAGTCCGAAGGGGTGCGCCGGGAGGCCGACTCGCTGCGCAAGAAGGTCCGCTCGCTGGAGGCCGACACCCGCCGGGCGCAGGCCGAGAGCCGCCGGCTGGCCGCCGAGCTGGAGGCCGCCCGGGCCGCCGCCGCGGCCGAACGCGGCGCCGCCGAGATCGAGGCCCGCCGGCTGCGGCACCGGATCGCCGAGCTGGAGACCGCCGTGGAGACCGGTCGGCGCACCGCCCGCGAGGGCCGCAGCGTCGAGGACATGCGGCTGCGGCTGCTGCTGGACACCGTGCTGCAGTCCGCCCAGGGCCTGCAGCGGGAACTGGCGCTGCCGGTGACGGCGCTGCGCCCCGCCGACCTGGTGGAGGCCGTCGAGCCCGGTTCGGCCTCGCCGCACGCCGTGGCCCGGCGCGGACTGGCCGAGGACGACCCGGCGCTGCTGGACCAGCTGCTGGCCATCCCGCAGGTCCACCTGGTGGTGGACGGCTACAACGTGACCAAGACCGGGTACCCGCAACTGCCGCTGGAGCAGCAGCGGTTGAGGCTGCTGGGCGGGTTGGCGATGCTGGCCCAGCGGACCCAGGCCGAGGTGACCTGCGTGTTCGACGGCCAGGACCTGGACGTGCCGGTGATCATGGCCCCGCCGCGCGGGGTGCGGGTCCGGTTCAGCCGGACCGGGGAGACCGCCGACGAGCTGATCCGCCGCCTGGTGCGGGCCGAGCCGCAGGGCCGGCCGGTGGTGGTGGTCTCCGCGGACAAGGAGGTCGCGGACGGGGTGCGCAAGGCCGGCGCCCGCCCGGTGGCCTCGGTGCTGCTGCTGAACCGGCTGTCGCGCAGCTGAGCCGGCTGACGCCCGGTCAGCGGCCGTGGGGCGTCCGGAGTGTGTCGGTGTGGTGAAGAGGGGCGGGGAAGGGGAACCGGGAGCCCCTCGGGAGTGGACGCGGGGGCAGGGACTTCACTAGGGTCTGGCGTCAAACCTATATTCCGGATGATCGCCCGATTGGGTGAGTCCAGCAGGAAGAAGGAGCACCGCCTTGGCCTCCCACCGCCGTCCCAAGCAGCCGAGTCGCGCCCGGGTGACCGTGCTCACCGCTGCCGCCGCGACCGCGGTCGCCCTGTCGGCCCAGGTGAGTGCGCACGCCGCACCGGCCAAGCCCAACAAGGACGAGGTCAAGGCGCAGGTCGACAAGCTGCTCGACGAGCAGGAGCAGGCGGCCGAGAAGTACAACGGCGCCAAGGAGAAGGCCGACCAGCTGCGCAAGCAGGCCGACCAGCTGCAGGACCAGGTCGCGCGCGGCCAGGAGCAGCTGACCGAGCTGGCCTCCGGGCTGGCGGCGGTGGCCGGCGACCAGTACCGGCAGGGCGGCATCGACCCGTCGATGAAGCTGATGCTCTCCGCCGACCCGGACAAGTACCTGGCCCAGGCGTCCTCCTTCGACCAGGCCGCCAGCACCCAGGCGGACACCCTGAAGTCGCTGCAGGACCAGCAGCGCCGGCTGGACCAGCAGAAGCAGGAGGCGGCGGACGTCCTGGCCGAGCTGGACAGCCAGACCCAGACGCTCAACAACGCCAAGAACGACGTCAAGAGCAAGCTGGAGGAGGCGCAGACCCTGCTCAACACGCTCTCCGCCGCCGACCGCCTCTCGATCACGCAGGGCGGCGGCACCGCTTCGCGCGGCGCCGACCGGGTCGACCTGAGCAACCTGCCGCAGGCGGGCGGCTACGCCGGCGTCGCGGTGTCGAAGGCGCTGGGCAAGCGCGGCGCGCCGTACGTGTGGGGCGCCACCGGCCCGAGCAGCTTCGACTGCTCCGGTCTGATGGTGTGGGCGTACGCGCAGGCCGGCGTCTCGCTGCCGCGCACCTCGCAGGCGCAGGGCAGCTACGGCACCAACGTGGGCACCGACTGGCACAACGCCCAGCCCGGTGACCTGGTGGTCTACTACGGCGACCGGCACCACGTCGGCATGTACATCGGCAACGGCATGGTGGTGCACGCGCCGCACACCGGCGACGTGGTGAAGACCATGCCGGTGGACGCGATGCCGATCTCGACCATCCGCCGGGTCTGACGGCCCGAAGAATCGGACATATGCCCCCAGAGGGCCGCAATTGACGTGCTGTGACACGCCCGGACGCGTCGAGATCGCGCTGTGATCTCGAACACGTCCGGGCGTGGTGTTTCTCCGGCGTGCGGCGGGAAATGCTACGCACTGCGCAACGAAACCCTTACGTTCGGTCAGTTTCACAATCGAAATTGACTCAGATTCAGATTTTTTTCCGACAAGGATTTGAACGGATCACGGATCGGTTACTAGGGTCTTGGTTCGACCGCCGCAGAGTCGATCGCCCAAGGGGGGCGACGGCGGAGGTCGCCGCCGAGTCCGTGACGCAGCGGGCGGGTCGTCAGAAGGCGATCCGCCGACGGGGATGCCCCAGCCGGGGCTGCTGTCGAACGGAGCCGGGGAACCACGTTCCCCCGGGGTGAATCGGCGCCGGGTCGGCCGCGACAGCGGGCGGTGAGGCGCTGTAGGGCATCTCTTCCGGCCCGAACCCGTCAGCTCACCCGGTAGGCGGTGTGAGGAAGAAGGAGTCCGCCTTCGTGGCGTCCCATCGCCGTCCCAAGCCCGCGAGCCGCGCCCGGGTCTCGATTCTCACCGCCGCTGCCGCCACCGCCGTGGCGCTGTCCGCCCAGAGCGGCGCGCACGCCGACCCGGCGCCCAGCAAGGACCAGGTCAAGCAGCAGGTCGACCAGCTCAACGAGCAGGCCGAGGTGAAGATCGAGGCGTACAACGCCTCCGTGGAGAAGCAGCGGGACCTGCAGAAGCAGGTCACCCAGCTCCAGGACCAGCTGGCCCGGCAGCAGGACCAGGTGACCACCGTCCAGGAGAGTCTGGCGAACATCGCCGCCGAGCAGTACCGCAACGGCGGCATCCCGCAGACCATGCAGCTGATGCTGTCCAGCAACCCGGACGACTTCCTCGGGCAGGCGGGCGCGCTCAACGCGGTCGGCTCCAACCAGTCGGACCTGCTCAAGAACTTCAAGGCCGAGCAGGCCAAGCTGGACGGCCAGCGCAAGGAGGCCGAGCAGAAGCTCGCCGAGCTGGACACCACCACCAAGGCCCTGCAGGCCGACAAGGAAGACGTCAAGGCCAAGCTGGCCAAGGCGCAGGAGCTGCTCAACACGCTCACCCAGAAGGAGCGCGACGAGCTGAACGCGGCCGAGGCCAAGGCCGCCGACGCCTCGCGCAGCCAGGCCGAGCGGGCCTCCCGCGACACCGTCCGCACCGACCTCAGCGCCCCGGCGCCGGCCGGCTACGCGGGCGCCGCGCTGAACGCCGCGCTGTCGAAGCTGGGCAGCTGGTACTCCTACGGCGCGGCCGGCCCGAGCACCTTCGACTGCTCCGGCCTGATGCAGTGGGCCTACGCGCAGGCCGGCGTGTCGATCCCGCGCACCTCGCAGGCCCAGGCGGGCGCCGGCACCAACATCGGCACCAACATCGCCAACGCCCGGCCCGGCGACCTGGTCATCTACTACGGCGACATGCACCACGTCGGCATGTACGTCGGCAACGGGCAGATCGTGCACGCACCGCGCACCGGTACGCAGGTCCGCTACGAGTCCGCCACCGTGATGCCGATCGTCAAGATCGTCCGCGTCTGACGGCCCCCTCCGGCCGCTCCGGCCCGGCACCCCGCACGGGGGTGCCGGGCCGCGGTCGTTCGAGTGTCCGATTCGCGGTCGAATATTCGAGCTTGTCGGGGTTTGGACTGGATCGATCGGACTCGCTAACCTCTGCCCCGGCCCCCCGTGCGGACGGCCGCCCGACCGGCGGGCGGCGGCGGAGGCCGGCCGCAGGAACGGAGTCGTCGCACGTGTCCGTGCACCGTCGCCCCCCACTGCCCGGTGTCCAGCGCCTCGCCCGGGTTCTGGCGCTCACCGCCGCCGCGACCGGGGTGCTCCACCTGGGTGTCGCGCCGGCCGGCGCCGCGCCGACCGATCCGCCCGACCGCGGCGACGTCAAGGCGCAGGTCGACCAGCTGTACGAGGAGGCCGAGCAGGCGTCCGAGAAGTACAACGCCGCGCAGGAGCAGCAGCGCCGGCTGCAGCGCGAGGCCGGCACGCTGCAGGGGCAGGTCGCCGCCGGGCAGGACGACCTCAACCGGCTGCGCGCCGACCTCGGCGCGGTGGTGGCCGCCCAGTACCGCGCGCAGGGCGTCGATCCGACCGTCCGGCTGATGCTCGACCACGACCCGGCGTCCTACCTGGCCGGGGCCCGCGCCCTCGGCCAGGCCACCGCGCGGCAGAACGACGTGCTGCGCGAGCTGAACGAACGGCAGCGCCGGCTGGACCAGCGCCGCCAGGAGACCACCGCCAAGCTCGCCGAGCTCGAAGCGGCCCGGGAGCGGCTGGCCGCCGCCAAGGACGAGGTGCGCAGCCGGCTCGCCGCGGCGCAGCGGCTGCTCGGCGGCCTCAGCGCCGCCGAGCGGGCCCGGCTCGCCGACGACGACGCCCGGGACGCCCAGGACCGCGTCACCCGCGGCCGCGACCGGTTCGACCTCGGCGACCAGCCGCCCGCCTCCGAGCGCGCCGCCGCCGCGCTGAACGCCGCCGTCTCGAAGATCGGCTCCCCGTACGTGTACGGATCCTCCGGGCCGGGCTCGTTCGACTGCTCCGGTCTGATGTACTGGGCGTGGCGGCAGGCCGGAGTGACCCTGCCGCGGACCTCGCAGGGGCAGGCCACGGCCGGCCGGCGGGTGAGCCTCGCCGAAGCCCGGCCCGGAGACCTGGTGATCTTCTTCAAGGACAGGCACCACGTCGGCATGTACGCCGGCGGCGGCGTCGTCGTGCACGCCCCCCATCCGGGCGCCCGGGTCCGCTACGAGAGTGTCAGCGCGATGCCGGTCAACTCGGTGGTGCGGGTCTGAACCAGCACGAGCCCCTGGTCACCGACCTGCCGCCCCGAGCTCCGCGGCCGGCCGGGGCGTCGCTGTCCCGGCGGGCCGCGCTGCTGGTCGCCGCCGGGTGCGCCACCCAGCTGTCGCTGCCCCGGGCGCGGCCGGCCGGGCCCGCCGCGCCGGCCGCCGCCCCGCTCGGGCCGGGCGCGCCGTCCGGGGCCCGGGACGTTGTCGCGCAGGTGCTGGCGCGACGGGCGGCCGCGATCCTGCGGCGCGACCTCGCCGGGCTGCCGACGGCGGCGGGTGCCGAGGAGGCCGACCGGGACCTGATCGCGCGCACCGCCGCGATCCGCTTCACCGAGTACACGCTGCGGCTGACCGCGTTCTCCGAACCCGCGCCCGGGGCCGACCGGTTGACCGTCGGCGCCGAACTCGGCTACCGGATCGCCGGGGTGGACGACTACCCGGCGCTGCTGGAGCGGCAGATCGAGCTGCAGCGGGAGCCGGCCGGCTGGCGGGTGCTGCGGGAGACGCCGACCGGCGCGGTCGCGCCCTGGGACCTGGGCGCCGTCCGGACCGCGAACGGGCAGCACAGCGTGGTGCTGGGCCTCGGCGAGGACACCGAGCTGGCCGACCTGGCCGCGCTCGCCGACCGTGCCGTGCCCACCGTCGAATCCGTCTGGGGCACCTGGCGGCCCGGCCCGCTGCTGCTCGAACTGCCGCTCACCGTCCAGCAGTTCGCCCGCCGGATGGACGTCTCCGCGGACGCCTACCAGGGCATAGCGGCCGTCACCCTGGCGGTCGGCGGCGCGCCGACGCACACCCCCGCCGACCGGATCGTGGTCAACCCCGAGGCGTACCGGCAGCTCAGCGACCTGGGCCGGCGGGTGGTGGTGACCCACGAGGCCACCCACGTCGCCACCCGGGCCGACACCAAGTCGTGCACCCCGCTGTGGCTGTCGGAGGGCGTCGCCGACTACACCGGCTACCAGGGCACCGGGCGCACCACCCGGCAGATCGCCCCCGAACTGGCCAGGGACGTCCGGGCCGGGCGGATGCCCGACGGGCTGCCCGCCGACGAGGCCTTCGCCGCCGGGTCGGCCGGCATCGCCCAGGCCTACGAGCAGTCCTGGCTGGCCTGCGACCTGATCGCCCGCCGGTACGGGCCGCAGCGGCTGGTGGCGCTCTACCGGACGGTCGGGCAGTACGGCACCGGCGGCCTGGAGCGCGCCTTCCGGGCCGAACTCGGCCTGGGCGTCGCCGAGTTCACCAAACACTGGCAGGGCGAGGTGGCCGGCCTGCGGGAGTGAGCGGTCAGCCGGCCAGCGCCCGCTCCAGGCCCGCCGCGTCCAGGAACGCGGTGTGGGTGCCCGCCGTGGTGCAGGCGAACGCGCCGGCCGCCGCGCCCGTGCGCATGCACTCCTCGACCGGGCGGCCCGCCAGCCGGCCGTGCAGGAAGCCGGAGACGAACGCGTCGCCCGCGCCGTTGCTGTCCACGATCGGCGCGCCCGGGTCGACCGCCGGGAAGTGCCGGGGCGCCGCGTCGTCGCGGGTGAGCAGGAACGCGCCGTGCGCGCCCGCCGTGGCCACCACCAGTTCGGCCCGGCCGTGCTCCAGGACCGACCGCATCACCGCCTCCGGGCGGTTGCCGAGGCCGGCCGCCGACAGGAACACCACGTCGGAGCGGAGCGCGTAGAACCGGTGGTGCTCGTTCTCGCCGTCCCAGGCGTGCAGGTCGGTGGAGCTGGAGCGGCCCAGCCGTTCGACGTCCGGGTACATCTCCCGGTTGACGCCGGTGATCGACAGGTGGACGTGCTTGGCGCGCTCCAGCAGCGGCAGCCAGAACGCGCGCGGCAGCCGGGCGTCCGCCGGGTGGCGGCCGTCGTAGAACGAGAACCGCAGGCCGTCCGCGTCCACCAGGTTGACGCTGCGCGGGGTGCCGTTGGGGGCCGGCAGGTGGCTGAAGTCCAGGCCGCGGCGGGCGTATTCGGCCAGCACCAGGGCGCCCTGCGGGTCCTCGCCGAGGAAGTCGGCGAGCTTGGTGCGCAGGCCCAGCGCGTGGCAGGCGAGGGCGACGCCGTTGCCGGTGTGCGCCGGGTAGTCGAGGACCGGGGGGACGTGCGCCGAGTCGCGGCCGGACGGGATCTCCAGGCGGTCCACCCGGACGATGGTGTCCACGCCGACGCCGCCGACGATCAGGATGTCGTAGTCGATCATCCGGCGATGGTGGCAGCGAAAAGCCCGGCCCTGCAAGCACTTTCAGAAACTTGCAGGGCCGTCGCGGGACCGTTCAGGAGCGGTCGGCCGGGGTGAGGTCGTCCAGCAGGTCCTGCTCGTAGGCGATGCCCGGGCGCACCGGGTACGGCGGGGCCGACTGCCCGGCCGGCAGCACCACCGTGGTCAGCGCCTCGCGCCGCCGGGTGGAGCGCCACAGCCGGTACGCCGACAGCACGGTGGCCGCCAGCAGCACCAGGTTGCGGGCCGTCAGCACCAGCACGCCGGGCAGCTCGCTGCGGTTCACCAGCCCGAACATCACCGGGAACTCCAGCGTGGTCAGCACCGTGGCCACCAGCACCAGCAGCGCCACCGGGCGCTGGCTCGTCCCGCGCACCGTCAGGCACACCGCCGCCAGGCCGACCACCCAGACCATGTACTGCGGGCTGATCACCCGGCTGGTCGCCGTGAACACCAGCAGCGCGCACAGCGCCGCGTCGAACGTGGTCGCCGAGGTCCAACGGGCCGCCCGCAGGCGCCAGATCAGCAGCCAGCCGAAGCCGGCCACCGTCATGCCCACCATCACCTTGGAGATCACCGGCACCCACGGGCCGAGGAACTCCACCGAGCCGTAGTTCATCGTCACCGTGCCGTGCCAGGACCCCGCCAGCTTCGCGAAGTGCAGCGGCAGCGCGCCCAGCGACTCGATCTCGATGCCCCGCTCCGACTGGAACTTCAGGAACTCGAACGCGCCGTTCATGCCGGCCGTCAGCAGGAAGCCCAGCGCCCCCGCGAACGTCGCCGCCCAGGTCCACGAGCGGCGGGTGCGCCGGCCGCGCGGCGTGCCGAACAGCGCGAGCAGCGGCCAGATCTTCAACAGGCCGCCCAGGCCCAGCAGCACACCGCCCAGCGCCGGGCGGCGCAGCACCACCAGCAGGCCCGCCACCGCCAGCGCCGTCACGATGATGTCGTACCGGCAGTACACCGTCGGTCCGAGCAGCGGAACGCCCACCAGCCAGTACCAGGCACCCAGGTAGCTGCGGCCCCGGCGGATGCCGGCCCGCATCAGCAGCGCCATCGCCGCCGCGTCCACCGCGACGCAGATCACGAAGAACGACACCAGGTACGACCACGGCAGCAGACCCGGCAGCAGGATCACCAGCGCGGCGCCCGGCGGGTACTGCCAGGTCACGTCGTCCAGCGGGAAGGTGCCGGTGCGCAGCACCTCGTACCAGCTGTGGTAGATCACCGAGACGTCTGCCGTCACGTCCGTGTTGGCGATCCGCAGCACCCCCGAGACCACCAGGACCAGCAGCGTCCGGGAGACCACCCAGCCGGCCGTCAGCACCCACAGCGGGCGGCGGCTCGGGGCGGGGCCGGGCGGGACGGAGCCGGGCGAGGCAGGCAGCGCCGGGGGCTCCGAACTTCCGGGCCGTTCGGCCTGGGCTGACTCCACTACGCTCCTTCGGGTCGTCGCGTGCGCACCGGCGCCGGGCGGGCACGCCGGGGGGCACCGGTTAAGGACCACCAGCACACCGCATCGGTTGCGGCGGTGTCCTCTCACTTCTCCGAACCGTGTCCGAACCTTCCGGGCCTGCGGCGGTCCCGCCGTGTCCCGCCGTCGTGACGGTGCGGGCCGCGTTCCCGGCGGACGGGCACGGTGACCTATCGTACGGACCACTCACGGGTACTCCGAGCACCCCCTGACCGAGCGAGCCGCGGCACATGAACAGAACCCTCATCGTCACCAACGACTTTCCGCCCAGGCCGGGCGGCATCCAGGCGTTCGTCCACAACATGGCCGTCCGTCAACCCGCCGGGTCGATCGTGGTGTACGCCTCCACCTGGCGGGACGGACGCGAAGTTGCCGAGTTCGACGCCGCGCAGCCGTTCCCGGTGATCCGCGACCGGACGCGGATGATGCTGCCGACCACCCGGGTCACCCGGCGGGCGGCGGAGATCCTGCGCGCCGAGAAGTGCACCTCCGTCTGGTTCGGGGCCGCCGCGCCGCTCGGGCTGATGGCCCCCACGCTGCGCCGGGCCGGCGCCGAGAGGCTGCTCGGCATGACCCACGGGCACGAGGCGGCGTGGGCCCAACTGCCGGTCTCCGCGCAGCTGTTGCGGCGGATCGGGGGCAGCACCGACGTCCTGACGTACCTGGGCGAGTACACCCGGTCGCGGATCGCCCGGGCGGTCGGACCGCGGGTCGCTTCGCGGATGGTCCAACTGCCGCCGGGAGTCGACGAGTCGACCTTCCGGCCGGATTCCGGCGGGGACGCGGTGCGGGCGCGGCTGGGGCTGACGGAGCGGCCGGTGGTGGTGTGCGTGTCGCGGCTGGTGCCGCGCAAGGGGCAGGACACCCTGATCCGGGCCTTCCCGCGGGTGCTGGCCGCACAGCCCGACGCGGTGCTGCTGATCGTCGGCGGCGGGCCCTACCGGGGCGAGCTGGAGAAGCTCGTGGACTCGGTGGGGGTGCGGCGGTCGGTGGTCTTCACGGGGGCGGTGCCGTGGGAGGAGCTGCCCGCGCACTACGGGGCGGGCGACGTCTTCGCGATGCCGTGCCGGACCCGGCGGGGCGGGCTGGACGTCGAGGGGCTGGGGATCGTCTATCTGGAGGCCTCGGCGACGGGGCTGCCGGTGGTCGCGGGGGACTCCGGCGGGGCGCCGGACGCGGTCCGCGAGGGGGAGACGGGGTTCGTGGTGCCGGGGAAGGGCGGCGAGACGGTCCTGGCGGAGCGGCTGGTGCGACTGCTCGGCGACGCGGAGCTGCGGCGGGAGATGGGGGAGGCCGGGCGCAAGTGGGTGCACGACGCCTGGCGGTGGGACATGCTGGCGGACCGGCTGACGGGGCTGCTTGAGGTTCGGTGACAGGAGGGGGTGCGAAACCAGGGAGCGCACCACCAGGGGCGCGTGGGGGCACCTCCCGGCCCGCTAGGGCTGGGGGAGAACTGCGCGACAAGCGCCAACCACGTCCGTGAGGTCGCGATCACGTGCAGGTCATTGTCCTGCGTCGCGATCTTGCGGTTGGGTGCCTTCCGCTTCGCGCAGTTCCCCGCGCCCCTGGTGGTGCGCTCCCTGGTTTCGCGCCCGTCCTACTTCGTGTAGAGGCCCTCGATCTCGGCGGCGAAGTCCTTGAGGACGACGTTGCGCTTGAGCTTGAGGGACGGGGTGAGGTGGCCGCTGGCCTCGGTGAAGGTGGTGGTGAGGAGGCGGAACTTCTTGACGGCCTCGGCGTGGGAGACGGCCTGGTTGCCGTCGTCGACGGCGGCCTGGATGGCGGCGAGGAGGTCGGGGTCCTCGCGGAGGTCGGCGACGGTCGCGTCGGCGGGCTTGTTGTTGAGGGCCTTCCAGCGGGGGAAGAACTCGTCGTCGACGGTGACCAGGCAGGCGATGAAGGGCTTGCGGTCGCCGACGACCATGACCTCGCCGATGATCGCGTGGGCGCGGATGCGGTCCTCGATCACGGCGGGGGCGACGTTCTTGCCGCCGGCGGTGACGATGATCTCCTTCTTGCGGCCGGTGATGGTCAGGTAGCCGTCGTCGTCGAGGGTGCCGAGGTCGCCGGTGGCGAACCAGCCGTCCTGGAGGGCGTCGGCGGTGGCGGTGGGGTTGTTCCAGTAGCCGGTGAAGATCTGCGGGCCCTTGAGCAGGACCTCGCCGTCCTCGGCGATGCGGATCGCGGAGCCGGGCAGCGGCTGGCCGACGGTGCCGATCTTGGCCTTGTCGTTGGGGTTGAAGGTGGTGGCCGCGCAGGACTCGGTGAGGCCGTAGCCCTCCAGGACGGAGAAGCCGATGCCGCGGTAGAAGTGGCCGAGCCGTTCGCCGAGCGGGGCGCCGCCGGAGATGGCGGTCTTGCAGCGGCCGCCGAGGGCGTTGCGGAGCTTGACGTAGACCAGCTTGTCGAAGATCGCGTGCTTGACGCGGAGCAGCAGCGAGGGGCCGCCGGCGTCCAGGGCGCGGCTGTAGGCGATGGCGGTCTCGGCGGCGCGGTCGAAGATCTTGCCCTTGCCGTCGGCCTGGGCCTTGGCGCGGGCGGTGTTGTAGACCTTCTCGAAGACGCGCGGGACGCCGAGGATCAGGGTCGGCTGGAAGGAGCCGAGTTCCTCGGTGACGTTGCGGATGTCGGAGACGTGGCCGAGCTTGACCGGGGCGATGGCGGCGGCGATCTCGGCGATCCGGCCGAGCACGTGGGCCAGCGGCAGGAAGAGCAGGACCGAGGATTCGCCGGTGACGAACAGCTCGGGCATCCGGCGGGTGACGTTGCCCAGTTCGGCGAGGAAGTTGCCGTGGGTGAGCTGACAGCCCTTGGGGCGGCCGGTGGTGCCGGAGGTGTAGACGATGGTGGCGATCGAGTCGGCGTTCGCGAGGACGCGGCGCTCGGCGATCACCTCGTCGCCGACGTCCTGGCCGGCGCGGACCAGGGCGGCGATGCCGTCGCGTTCGATCTGCCAGGTGTGCCGGAGCGCGGGCAGCGCCTCGCGGACCTCGGCGACGACGGCGGCGTGCTGGTCGGTCTCGGTGACGACGACGAGCGCGCCGGAGTCGCCGAGGATCCACTGGACCTGCTCGGCGGAGGAGGTCTCGTAGACGGGGACGGTGATCGCGCCGGCGGTCCAGATCGCGAAGTCGAGCAGCGTCCACTCGTAGCGGGTGCGGGACATCACGGCGACCCGGTCGCCCGGGCCGACGCCCGAGGCGATCAGGCCCTTGGCGACGGCGTGCACCTCGGCGAGGAACTGGACGGCGGTCAGGTCCTGCCACCGCCCGTCAGCCTTGCGGCTGAGCACAGCGACGCCCGGGTGCCGCTCCGCGTTCTGGTGGACCAGGTCGGCGAGGTTGCCGTCGCTCGGTACCTGGTAGCGGGCCGGAAGGCTGAACTCCTCGAGCAAGACTGCTCCTCGTACGCGACGCTGCGGGACGACTGGACGTTACTGCTGGGTAGGTGAGTTCGACCAGAGGGGTCGGCCTCGGTGTTCCGATCGTCACATCGCAGGTCGGACGTGGGATGGACCGATGCGAACCCTACGACAGTCCCGACGTGACCCGCCGGTAAGGTGCCTCGGCGGAAAGGACGCGGTCCCGCCCGCGATAGCCTCTGCTGGGCGCACAGCAGCACAGGGAGATCGCGGAGGCCGCAATGGCGGAGCACACCAGGTCGAGCATTGTCATCGACGCCACCCCGGCCGAGGTCATGGCGGTGATCGCCGACTTCGCCGCCTACCCGGAGTGGACCGACGAGCTGAAGGAGATCGAGGTCCTGCAGACCGGGCCGGACGGCCGCGCCGCCGAGGTGCGGCTGCTGCTGGACGCCGGCGCGATCCGCGACGAGCACGTGCTCGCCTACACCTGGGACGGCGACCGCGAGGTCGCCTGGACGCTCGTCAAGAGCCAGATGCTGCGTTCCCTGGACGGCTCCTACCGGCTCGCCCCGGCGGGCCAGGGCCGCACCGAGGTCACCTACCAGCTGGCCGTGGACGTCAAGATCCCGATGCTGGGCATGATCAAGCGCAAGGCCGAGAAGGTCATCATCGACCGGGCACTGGCCGGCCTGAAGAAGCGCGTCGAGGGCTGACCGGGCCCGTGGCCACCCGCACCGTACTGATCAGCGGCCCCGAGTCCGCCAGGATCGCCGCCGCCACCGCCCTGCACCACGCCCGGCAGGGCAGCGAGACCCTGCTGCTGGCAGCCGACGACCCGCACCGGGCCGTCGACGACCTGCTCGGCGTCCGGCTCGGCCCCGAGGCCGTCGAACTGGAACCGTGCCTGGCCGCCGTCCGGCTCGACGAGCAGGCCGCGTTCCGGGCCGCCCTGGACGGCTACCGCGACCGCCTCGCCCCCGCGCTGGACCTGATAGGCGCCCAGCCGCTGGACCCCGACGAACTCGCCCCGCTGCCCGGCACCCGCGCCCTCGCCCTGCTGCGCGCCCTGCCCCGGGCCCGGGCCGAGGTGCTGGTGGTCGCCGCCCCGCCGCCCGCCGAGCTGATCGCCACCCTCGCGCTCCCCGCCCAGCTGGAGCGCTACCTGGCCCGGCTGCTGCCCGAACAGCGCCAGGCCGCCCGCGCGCTGCGCCCGCTGCTGGCCGGACTGGCGGGCGTCCCGATGCCCACCGACAAGCTGTTCGAGGCCCGGGCCGCCGCGTCCGGCGCGCTCGCCGAGGCTGCCGCCGCGATCACCGCGCCCGGCACCACCGTCCGCCTGGTGCTGGACGCCGCCCGACCCGCTCCCCGCGCCCTCGCCCGGATCCGGGCCGGCCTGGCCCTGCACGGCCTGCCGCTGGACGCGGTGGTCGCGCACGGCGCGCACCCCGCCGGCGCCGCCGACTCCCCGGACCCGTGGCTGGCCCGCACCGCCGCCCGGCAGCACGCGCAACTCGCGGAGATCGCCGAGCAGTTGGACGTCCCGCTGCTGACCGTGCGGCAGCCCGACTCGCTGCAGGCGCTGGCCGAGGAGCTCTACCCGGCCGGCGCACCCCCGATCCCCGCGCCCGCCGAGCCCTGGACCGAGGACCGGCTGGCCGCCGAGAACCTGCTGATCTGGCACCTGCCGCTGCCCGGCGCCGACCGCCAGGACCTCGAACTGCTGCGCCGCGGCGACGAATTGGTCCTCGGCACCGGAAACTACCGACGAGTCGTGGCACTCCCGTCCGCGCTGCGCCGTTGCACGGTCAGCGGGGCCGGCCTGGTCGACGGGACGCTGTCGGTGCGGTTCACCCCCGATCCGGCGCTGTGGCCGCGCGGGTAGCGGAATCCGACTGACGGGAGCAGCTGATGAGTACGGAACAGCCGGGCGGGACAGGCGAGTTCGCGCCGCTGGTGGAAGAGGTGCGGAAGTTTGCGACCGCGCTCGGCGGCAAGGCGCTGGAGATCGGCGACCGGCTGCGCGAGTCCAACCCCGAGGTGTACGGCCACCTGGCCGCCGCCGGCGGCGAGTTGCTGGCCGCGTACCGGGCCGTCGTGGCCGGGCACGAGAAGCGCTGGTCGGCGCCCCAACACGCCGAGACCGAGCGGGTGGACCTGGACGGGGCCGAAGAGGCCTCCGACAAGTAGTGAAGCCGGTGGTTCGCCAGCGTCACATTGTGATTTCAAGCCATCACCGAACGGGACAGTCGGTATGACTTCTGAAGGCAGAGCGCCGAGTTCGTCGTGAACTGCCTTCGGATAATGTAGGCCGAACTGTGTACGTGGGCACCCCTCAGCCGGTACCGTTCCGCCTGAGCGGGAACGAGTGAATAGCTGAGGGACACATGGCTCTGACCATCGGCGTGGACGTCGGCGGTACCAAGATCGCAGCAGGCGTGGTCGACGAGTCCGGCGAGATTCTGGCCAGGACCAGGGTGCCCACCCCGGCCGACCCCCAGTGGGCGGTCGACGCGATCGCCCAGGGCGTGCGGGAGTTGAAGGAGCAGTACCCCGACGTCGCCGCCGTCGGCGTCGGCGCGCCCGGCTTCGTCAGCCGGGACCGCTCCACCGTCCTGATGGCGCCCAACATCGCCTGGGAGAACGAGCCCCTCAAGCAGCGCGTCGAGGAACTCACCGGCCTGCCCACCGTGGTCGAGAACGACGCCAACTGCGCCGCCTGGGCCGAGTTCCGGTTCGGCGCCGCGGCCGCGTACGAGGACATGGTGCTGATCACCGTCGGCACCGGCATCGGCGGCGGCATCGTCCTCGACGGCCGCCTGCACCGCGGGCGGTTCGGCGTGGCCGGCGAGATCGGCCACCTCAACATGGTCCCGGACGGGCTGCTCTGCGGCTGCGGCGGGCACGGCTGCTGGGAGCAGTACGGCTCCGGGCGGGCGCTGCGCCGCTACGGGCGGGAGAAGTCCGCGGCCGACCCGATCGCCGGCAAGCGGATGCTCGAACTCAACGAGGGCGTCGCCGAGACCATCCGCGGCATCCACATCACCCAGGCCGCAGAAGAAGGCGACCCGCTGGCCCTGGCCTGCTACGCGGAGCTCGCCGACTGGCTCGGCCGCGGCATGGCCGACCTCGCCGCGCTGTTCGACCCGGCGGTGTTCGTGCTGGGCGGCGGCGTGTCGGACTCCGGCCGGCTGCTGCTCGACCCGGTGGCGGCGGCGTTCGGGAAGTACCTGACGGGCGGGCCGGCCCGACCGAAGGCGGACGTCGTCCTGGCGTCGATGGGCTCGGCGGCGGGGATCGCGGGAGCGGGAGACCTCGCGCGGGTGTAGGCGCAGGGGCGGGAACCGGGAGGCACCCCCGCGTGCCCCTGTTTTCGCGCCCTCTCGCTTCTCTCCCTGATTCCCCACCCTCCTGTTACTGTCGGTCAGGTGACGGACACTGATGTTGCGTTGGCGTCCTCCGGGGTGGAGCCGGACGGGGCGCGGCGGGTGCGGGTGATGAGTTACAACGTGCGGTCGTTGCGCGACGACCGGGCGGCCGTGGCCCGGGTGATCCGGGCGTGCGATCCGGACGTGGTGTGCGTGCAGGAGTCGCCGCGGTACTGGAAGAGCGAGAAGGCCGCGGCGTGGCTCGCGCACAGGACCGGGATGGTGATCCTGGCCGGCGGCGGCCGCGTCGCGGCGGGGCCGCTGCTGCTCGGCAGGCTGCGGGTGGACGTGCTGGAGCTGCGGGACGTGCTGCTGCCGAAGACGCGGGGCCTGCACGCGCGCGGGTTCGCGAGTGCGTTGGTGCGGATCGGCGGGTCGCGGCCGTTCTCGGTGACGAGCTGCCACCTGAGTCTTCAACCCGAGGAGCGGCTGCGGCAGTTCGAGCTGCTGCGCCGTCAACTGCGGCCCGGGGAGCCCGGCGTGGTGGCGGGCGACTTCAACGAGCCGCCGGAGGAACCGGGTTGGCGGCGCTTCGCGGAGGAGATGGTGGACGCGCACGCGAAGGCGCCGTGGGGCGGGACGTTCACTTCGGTGCCGGCGGAGCCGTACCAGCGGATCGACGGGGTGTTCGTGACGCCGGACATCGACGTGCTGGGTTGCGGGGTGCCGTATCCGCTGCCGGGGGTCTCGGCGGAGGATCTGCGGGCGGCGACGGACCATCTGCCGGTGCTGGCGTCGCTGCGGGTGCCCGCGGCGTAAGCGGTGTGCCGGGGCCGAGCGGTCGTCGGCCCCGGCACGGCGCGTCAGACGACGGCGCCGCCGTTGGGGTCCTCGGGCTCGTCGTCGTCGCGGTCCTTCATGCGGGCGACCAGCGTGCCGAAGCCGCCGAGGAAGGCGATGATGCCGACCCAGGCGGGCCAGCCGGAGACCTCGCGCCAGACCACGGCGTCGAACAGGAGCAGCGCCGGGCCGCCGAGGACGGCCAGCCAGGCGAACTTGGCGGTGGTGTCGGCCGGCGGCAGCGGCGGGGGCTCCGGCGGGACGAAGTGGTCGTCGTCCTCGTTCTCGGCGACGGTGTAGTCGCGCGGGCCGCCCTCGACGGGGCGGGGGACCGGGCGGGGGGTGAAGTCGCCGAGGCCGGTGGGGCCGGTGGGCGCGCTGGGCCGGCGGGGGCGCTCGCGGACGTTCTCCGCGTCGGGCCAGGCCTGGTCGGTGGCGTCCACGGGCTCGTCGAACTGGGCGACCAGCGCGGCGAAGATCGCGTCCTGCTCGGCCTGGCTGCCGGCGGCGGGGCGCCGCGGGGCGGGCTCGGGCGCGGCTTCTTCGGCGGGCTCGGCCGCCTTCGGGTCGTCGCGGGGCAGGTCCTCGTCGTCGTTCGCCTTGCTGGTCTCGTTCACTATCGGCCTTTCAGCCCGAGTGGTTCCCGGCATCGACCGCCGCTGCCGGGGCCAGCCGCCGGACGAAGTCGAGGCTCGCCCCGAAGATCAGACCGGCGTCGTGGTCCAGCGTGGCCACGTGGAAGCTGCGGTCGAGCAGCAGCTCCGTCACATCGGTCGAGGATATCCGGGCGAGTACCAGCGCCGAGTTGTGCGGCGAGACCACGTGGTCCTGCGGACTGTGCAACAGCAGAACGGGCTGGGTCACCTTGGGCATTCCCGCCTGGACGCTCTTCCAGAGCCGGGCCAGCGACCAGGCGGCGTGCAGCGGCACGCGGTCGTAGCCGACCTCGGCCGTGCCGGGCTTGGCGATGTCCCCGGCGACGCCCGGCAGCGAGGGCAGCAGGTGGCGCAGGACCGGAAGAAGCACCGTCCCGGGGTTGTCGGAGCGCACCGACGGGTTGACGAGCACCAGTCCGGAGATCCGGTCGCCGTGCTTCTCGGCGAGCTTGAGGGCGAGCGAGGAGCCCATCGACAGCGCGAAGACGAAGACCTGCTCGCAGCGGGCGGTCAGCTCGGCGAGGGCGGCCTCGGCGGTGGCGTACCAGTCCTCCCAGCGGGTCGGCTGGAGGTCCTGCCAGCGGGTGCCGTGGCCGGGCAGCAGCGGGACGCTGACGGTGAGTCCGGCGTCGGCCAGGTGTTCGGCCCACGGGCGCATGGACTGCGGGGAACCGGTGAAACCGTGGACGAGCAGCACACCGACCGGACCGCCGTCGTGGCGGTACGGTTCGGCTCCCGGCAGCAGCGGCATCGGCGGGACTCCTGGAGGTGGGGGCGCGGGCGAGGGTGGCCTCGATCGTCCCACGGGGAGGGTGGCCCGTACAGAGGCCCGCTGCGGCCCCGGACGGGTCGCCGGTGCACGGGCGCGCGGGCCGGGGCATTAGGATCGTCCGGTCCGCACAACAGGAGGCCCCGGTTGTTCTACCGACTGATGAAGATGATCGTCGCGCCGCTGCTGCGGATCTTCTTCCGGCCGTGGATGGAGGGCGAGGAGAACATTCCGGACGAAGGCCCGGCCATCCTCGCCAGCAACCACCTGTCCTTCTCGGACTCGTTCTTCCTGCCCGCGCTGCTCAAGCGGCGGGTGACGTTCATCGCGAAGGCCGAGTACTTCACCACGCCCGGCATCAAGGGCCGGCTGACCGCCGCGTTCTTCAAGGGCGTCGGCCAGCTGCCGGTGGACCGCTCGGGCGCCCGGGGCGCCGGCGAGGCGGCGATCCGCAGCGGCATCGCGGTGATCGAGCGCGGCGAGGTGTTCGGCGTGTACCCGGAGGGCACCCGTTCGCCCGACGGCAAGCTGTACCGGGGCAAGGTCGGCGGCCTGGCCCGCGTCGCGCTGGCCACCGGAGCGCCGGTGATCCCGGTCGCGATGATCGACACCGAGAAGGTGCAGCCGCCCGGCCAGGTGATCCCGAACTTCGGCGTCCGCCCCGGCATCCGGATCGGCCGCCCGCTGGACTTCTCCCGCTACCAGGGCATGGAGAACGACCGGTTCATCCTGCGCTCGGTCACCGACGAGGTGATGTACGAGATCATGCGGCTGTCCGGCCAGGAGTACGTCGACATCTACGCGACCGCCGCCAAGCGGCAGCTCGCGGAGGAGAAGAAGGCCGCCGAGGCGGACCGCAAGGCGCAGCAGAAGGCCGAGAAGGCCGCCGAGCAGGCCGAGAAGGACACAGCGCAGGAGAAGGACGCCGGGGCCTGACCGGCCCTCAGCGTCAGGGGGGCTTGGCGTGGAGGAACACAGAGCGGCCGTGCCGGGCCCGGCCGCGGCGGTGGTGGCCGGCGGGATGTCAGTGGAACTGCCGCTGTGGCGCGCCATGGGGTACTTCCGGGTGCTGGCGCTGGCGTACGCGGTGCTGCGGTTCCTCACCGCCTACCGGGAGTTCCTGCACCCGGTGTCCGGCTGGATCTACCTGGGCGCGCTGACCCTGTGGACGCTGGCCAGCACCAGGGCGTTCGCCGGGCCGAAGCGCTGCACCTGGGCGGTGCTCGGCACCGACCTGACGTTCGCGGTGTTCGGCATCGTGCAGAGCGGTTTCATCGACACGCCCGCCCGGATCCACGCCGGCGCGCCGACGCTGCCCACCATCTGGGCGGCCGGCACGGTGCTGGGCTTCGCGGGCAAGGGCGGCTGGCGGCCCGCCGCGTTCGCCGGGGCGGTGATCGGCGCCGCCAACATCCTCGGCCACGGCGGGATCAGCCCCGACAACCTGCACAACATCGTGCTGCTGCTGGTGGCCGGCTGCGCCATCGGCTACGTCATCGAACTCGCCCGGGCCAGCGAGGCGGTGCTCACCCGGGCGCTCCAGGTGGAGGCCGCCACCCGGGAACGCGAGCGGCTGACCCGCGACATCCACGACGGCGTCCTGCAGGTGCTCGCCCTGGTGCACCGTCAGCAGGGCGACGCCGCCGAACTGGGCCGGCTGGCGGGCGAACAGGAACGGGCGCTGCGGGCCCTGATGACGGGCCAGCAGCAGGCGGCGGCCGTCACCGACGGCGAGGCGGACCTGCGTCCGCTGATCTCCCGGCACGCCGGCGAGCGGATCACCGTCGCCGCGCCCGGCACGCCGGTGCTGCTGCCCGCGCCGGTGGCCGCCGAACTGGCCGCCGCCGTCGCCGCCGCGCTGGACAACGTCCGGGTGCACGCCGGGGAGGGCGCCCGGGCCTGGATCCTGCTGGAGGACGAGCCGGAGGCCGTCACCGTCTCGGTGCGCGACGACGGCCCCGGGTTCCCGGCCGGACGGCTGGCGCAGGCCCGGAGCGACGGCCGGCTCGGCGTGGCGCAGTCCATCCGGGGCCGGATGCTGGACCTCGGCGGCAGCGCCGAGCTGTACTCGGTGCCCGGGGAGGGCGTCGAGGTGGAACTGCGGTGGCCGCGGAGGGGTGGCGATGACTGATCAGCCGGTGCGGGTGATGGTGGTGGACGACCACCCGATGTGGCGCGACGGGGTGGCCCGGGACCTGGCCGAGGCCGGGTTCGCGGTGGTGGCCACCGCCGGGGACGGCGAGGAGGCGGTGCGCCGCGCCCGGGCCAGCTCCCCGCAGGTGGTGGTGCTGGACCTCAACCTGCCCGCGCTGCCCGGCGTCGAGGTGTGCCGCCAGGTGGTGGCCGCCGACCCGGCGGTGCGGGTGCTGGTGCTGTCCGCGAGCGGCGAGCACACCGACGTGCTGGAGGCCGTGAAGTCCGGGGCGACCGGCTACCTGGTGAAGTCGGCGGGCCGCGAGGAGCTGATCGACGCGGTCCGCCGCACCGCCCTCGGCGACCCGGTCTTCACCCCCGGCCTGGCCGGCCTGGTGCTCGGCGAGTTCCGCCGCCTCGCCACCGAACCCGGCACCCCCGCCCGGCCCGCCGCGCCGCAACTGACGCCCCGGGAGACGGAGGTGCTGCGGCTGGTCGCCAAGGGACTCTCCTACCGCCAGATCGCCGACCGCCTGGTGCTCTCGCACCGCACCGTGCAGAACCACGTCCAGAACACCCTCGGCAAGCTGCAACTGCACAACCGGGTCGAGCTGGTGCGGTACGCGATCGAACAGGGGCTGGACGAGGAGCTGGGCTAGGCGGAGCAGCGGTCGCCGACCGAGGTGGTGATCGGCTGGAAGGTGTCGCGGATCTCCTCGTTGGTGAAGTCGTCCAGCCCGAGGTCCTGCTTCAAAGTGGTGGTCCAGTCGGTGTCCTTGAGGTAGTCGGCGATCGCCTGGCGGAGCAGCTCGCAGGCCTTCCGGTGCCCCTTGGGCAGCATCATCATCAGGTACTGGGGCCTGCCGATGTGGACGTTCCGGGGCACCCGGTACGCGTGCGAGGTGCCGGTTCCGGAGTTGATCGCGATGCCCTGGAGCACCACGTAGTCGGCGAGCACGGCGTCGGCGCTGCCGTCGTTGAGCCGGTCCATGCAGAAGTTGAGGTCGGTCCCGGTGACGGGGGGCCGTCCGCCGTTGTCCACCAGAGTGTCGTAGGCAGTGGTCCTCTCCTGCGCGCAGACGGCGAGCGGCCGGAGGTCCTCCGCCTTCTTGATCTCCCGGGTGTCGGAGGCTTTGAGCAGGACGCCGAGCGGGGTCTGCAGGTAGGGGCCGGCCAGGTCGAAGTCCTTCTTCAGATCGGCCCGTTCGGAGATGTCGGCGATCACCAGGTCGACCTTGTTGTGGTTGGTGTTGCCGTCGAGGAGCGCCTCCTTCCAGTTGGCCGTGGTGACGGGCAGCGAGGTGAAGTCGCGGTGCAGCAGTTCCTGAATCACCTTCTGCGCCACGTGCGGCTCGAAGCCGTCGTAGTTGCCCTTGCCGGTGAGGACGGACATGCCGGGGCGGCCGTCCTTGAAGCCGACCTTGATCGGGTCGCTGTCGAACGGGTCGGGCTTGCTGTCGTCGGAGCAGCCGAACGCGGCGGCGGCCAGCAGGAGCAGGCAGGCCGCCAGGCGGACGGGGCGTGGTGCGTGCACGGGAGCCTCCTATCGTTCGAAGTCGACGCGCTGGGTGTCGATGTGCTGCGCGCAGCCGCCATCGGTCTTGAGCCGCAGGTCGATGCGCAGCCCGGTGTGGCCGGGCGGGACGGCGATGGACAGCGGCTTGTCCGGGGTCTGCCAGTCGGTGCTTCCGCCCGCATCGGCGGAGAGGGCGACCTCGATCTCGGGGCAGCTTCCCTGGCCGGGGTGCTTGTCCGTCAACTGGATGCGCGCCACCAGACGGGTCGCCCCGGGCGGGACGTTCACCGTGGCCGAGGACACGCTGCCCGGGTCCACCGTCTCGGGCACCCACGTCACCTCCCGGCCGGGCAACGGCGGAGGCCCGTCCGGCGGCAGCAGCACCGCCGTCACCCCGCCGGCGGTGGCCAGCAGCGCGACCGCAGCCGCGAGCACTGTCCAACGCCGGGGCGAGCGCCCGTAGGAGAGGGGGGAACGCGAGCGCTCCACCTCCTTCCGGGCCAGCTGGGCCAACTGGGGTTCGACGTGCCCGAGTTCGAGCAGCAGGCGATCCGGGCTGCCACTGGTCAGGGCCTGTGCGGCCAGGTCGAAGAGATCGCCGCGGGAGAGGCGTTGCGGCGACTGCGTCGAGAACTGGAGCACCTCGGCGATCACCACCAGGTCGGCGCGCTGGCTCGCCCGCAGCCCCGGGGCGCCCTGTACCTGGGCGAGGAACCCCACCCAGGCGCCGCGCAGTTGGTGGCCCATGTTCCAGGTCAGCCAGTCGTACAGGTGGGAGATGGCGGCGGCGGGCTGGGCGTGGTCCTCGGCCAGGTACTTGGCGATCCGGCGGGCGGAGCGCGCGAGGCTGTTGGGGCGCACCTGGACGGCGTAGCCGGTGTATTCCGCCAGGTGCTGTTCCAAGTCGGTGAGAGGCTCGGCGAGTTCGTGCCAGCTCGCCAGGATGCGCTGCAGCATGTGCCGGGTCTCCCTGGTGCAGCGGTCCATCCTCACCCCTCCGGGTCGATGTGCAGCAGTCTTGCGAGATCGTCGAGCGCCTGTTGCGATCCGCACAGGGCGTACGCGCCGTCCAGCAGGGCGCGCAGGGCGGTGGGCGGGTTGCGGTGGTTCAGGCAGGCGGCGGCGACGCCGCTCAGGTGCAGGAAGGCGAGCCCGCTGTAGGGAACCCTGATGTCCGCCGCCGGGCCGAGTTCGTCGTTGACGTACTGGATCAGCATCAGGCGGGCCTGCGGGTCCTGGAGCAGCGGGACGCCGGCCAGCAGCTGGGCGCAGGCCTGGGCGGTGATCCTCCGGGTCGGCGGCGCGGGCGGCGGGCGCTCGCCGAGCAGCGGCAGCAGTGCGGACAGCGGGGTGATCCAGCCGCCCCTGGTGTGGGAGCTGTGTGCGGTGGCCTTCACCATGCCGACCAGCAGGCCGTCGCCGTCGACCACCATGCTGCCGCTCAACCCGAAGGGGATCCAGCCGAGTTGGACGCGCAGGCCGAGCCCGGAGGGGCCCGCCACGGTGAGCTGGGCGGACTCCGGGCCGACCTCGCGGGTCACCTCGTTCACCGCGAAGCCGTGCGCGAGTGCGGCCGCGCCGTTGGCGATGTCCCGGTCGGCGACCGGGACGGCCGGTGCGCCCGCGAGGCCCGGGACGTCCAGCACCGCCAGGTCCGGCGGCGGGTGGGCGGCCGCGCCGGGCGGGCGCTCGGGCGGGGCCAGCAGTACCACCCGGGCCGGGTGCGCGGCGCCCGCGTGGCGGGCCGTGAGCACGGAGTGCCCGGCCGCCACGTGGGCGCAGCTGACCACCCGGCCCGCGCCCAGGTGGAAGCCGCTGCCGAGGAACTCCCCGTCCGGCCCGGCCAGCCAGAGCGCCGCGGCCGGCGCGCCGTGCGCCGTCACTCGGCGGGGCTGTCGTCCGGGCGCGACCAGCCGAGCCGGACCACCAGGCTGGCCTCGCCGGACGCCTCCGCCAGCACGCTGATCAACTGGCCTGATTTCACGCCCAGGGTGAGCCCGAACTCCACCTCGAAGGAGTCCGGGTCGCCGGCCTGCCGTGCGGTCTCCCGGGCCCACCGGCCCACCGCGCGGACCGTCCGCCGGACGTCGCCCAGGCTGTGCGTCACCGCCCTGGAGACCGCCCCCGCGTCCCCGGCCGTCGGCCGGTCGCCCGCACGGACGGCCGCGTGCAGGACAGTGCCGTCGTCGAGGACGATCTCCACCGTGTCGTGTTCTGCTGAATGTGCCATGTCCCCCTCCATGCCCGCTCGCGAAGCAGGATATGAATATCAGTCAACTCGGCGTCTGTACTACGCATTTCAGGGGATGTTGACGCGTGGGGCGGACGGGTCAGCGGCGCACTGCCGGGACGCCGCGCAGCAGTTCGGCGACGATCTCCACGCCCTCCCTGGTCAGCACCGACTCGGGGTGGAACTGGAGCCCCGCGAAGCCAGGCCCGCGCAGCGCGTGGACGTCCCCGGTGCGCGGGTCGCGGGCCACCTCGATGCCCTCGGCGGCCAGCCGCCGCGCCACCGGGTCGTCGCAGCGGGCGGTGAAGGTGTTGTAGAAGCCCACGGTGCGGCGCACGCCGAACAGGTCGATCGCCTCCTGCGCCCCCTGGTACGGCACGGCCTTGCGGGCCAGCGGCAGGCCGAGCCGCGCGGACAGCAGCTGGTGGCTGAGGCAGACCGCCAGCAGCGGGGCGCCGCGGGAGCCGTCCCGGGCGGCGGCGAGGGCGTCGGCGACGATCGGGCGCAGCAGCGCCATCTTCGGGTCGGCCGGATCGGCGGGGTCGCCGGGTCCGGGGCCGAGCACCAGCGGGCCGGGGTGGGCGGCGGCCCGCTCGCGCAGCCCGGGCGTGTCGTGGCGCAGCACGGTGACGGTGTGGCCGAGCGAGCGCAGCAGGTGGGCGAGCATCGCGGTGAAGGTGTCCTCGCCGTCGACCACCAGCGCGTGGGCGTCGGGGCGGGGCTCGGCGGGCTGCTGCATCCGCAGCCAGAACGGGGCGAGCCCGGCCCGGCGGGAGCCCAGCGCGGCCTGCACCCGGTGGTCCTCGCCGAGCCGGGGCCGGGCGGCGGCGGCCTTCGCGGGCCGGGCCGGTCGGGCGCCGATCGCGGAGAGCACCCCGGCGGCCTTGGCGTGCGTCTCGGCGACCTCCGAGTACGGGTCGGAGTGCCGGACCAGGGTGGCGCCGACCCGGACGACCAGCGAGCCGTCGGCGGGGTCGATGTCGGCGGTCCGGATGCAGATCGGCGAGTCCAGCTGCTGGCCGCCGCCGGCCGAGCGCCCGATCAGCGCCAGCGCGCCCGAGTAGTAGCCGCGCCCGCCGCGCTCGTACCGGTCGATGACCCGGGTGGCGTTCTGCACGGGGCTGCCGGTGACGGTGGCGGCGAACATGGTCTCCCGCAGCACCTCCCGGACGTCCAGCGAGGTGCGGCCGCGCAGCTCGTACTCGGTGTGCGCGAGGTGCGACATCTCCTTCAGGCGCGGCCCGAGCACCTGCCCGCCGAGGTCGCCGACCGCGCACATCATCTTCAGCTCCTCGTCGACCACCATGGTGAGCTCCTCCAACTCCTTGGGGTCGCGCAGGAATTCGAGGAGGGACTCGGCGGTCGGCCCGGTGGACGGATAGCGGTAGGTGCCGGAGATCGGGTTCATCACCACGGTGCCGCCGGACTGCCGGACGTGGACCTCGGGGGACGCGCCGACCAGCACCCGGTCGCCGGTGTGCACCAGGAACGTCCAGTACGCGCCGCGCTCGTGCTGCAGCAGCCGCCGGAACAGGGTCAGCGCGGTGGCGATGTCGAAGCCGTCCAGCGCGGCCCGGAAGTCGCGCCGGATCACGAAGTTGGCGCCCTCGCCGCGCCCGATCTCGTCCTCGATCACCCGCCGGACGATGTCCGCGTACTCGTCGTCGTCGATGTCGAAGCCGCCGCCGCGCAGCTCCACCGGCGCGTCCGGCAGTGCGGCCAGCACCTCGCCGAGCGGCAGCGCGTGCTGCTCCTCGACGGCCAGCGCGCGCAGCGGGGTGCCGTCCTGGCGGGCCGCGAAGCCGCGTTCGCGCAGCTGGGCGTAGGGGACCAGGGCGAGCAGGTCGTGCCGGGGGCCGCCGGCGGGCACGCCGTGCGGGACGGGCAGGTCGGCCAGCGTGTCGTGCTCGGAGACGGTGCCGAGCAGCAGCTCGACGGTGTCGGGGGCGAGCCGGGGCGTGCGGCGGTGCAGCAGGGCGAAGGCGGGGGCGCCGGGCGCGGTGAGCCGGGCGAGCAGGTCGGCTGCGGTGGTGGTCACGACTGCGGGGTCCTTCCGGAAGTTGGCCGGTGCCGCCTTCGGGGAGGTCGTGACGCTGGACACAGACGCCGACGGCCGCCCCGAAGGGCGGCCGTCGTTCGTCTCTAGGGACGCGCGATTCGTGGGCCGCCCAACGGGCTGGCCCACCACCAGGAGGAGGTGTAGGTCGCGGTCATGCAGCAGACCATAGCCCACCCCGGGCCCGCCCGGGGCGATGTCCACGACCTGTCTCACCCACCGGGCGTCGTCACCGAGCTGTTGGGACGACCCCGTAGCCTTGCCCTTGTGACCGTGACTAACCACTCCTGGCAGTCCCTGCCCGCGGCGCAGCAGCCTGAATGGCCGGACCAAGAGGCTCTGCGCAAGACCCTTGCGGAGCTCGCCTCCTATCCGCCGCTCGTCTTCGCCGGCGAGTGCGACCAGCTGCGCGCCCGGCTCGGCGCCGTCGCGCGTGGTGAGGCGTTCCTGCTGCAGGGCGGTGACTGTGCCGAGGCGTTCGACGCCGTGTCGGCCGACCACATCCGCAACAAGCTCAAGACCCTGCTCCAGATGGCCGCGGTGCTGACCTACGCGGCGTCCGTGCCGGTGGTGAAGGTCGGCCGGATCGCCGGCCAGTACTCCAAGCCGCGCTCGAAGAACACCGAGACCCGGGACGGCGTGACGCTGCCGGTGTACCGGGGCGACTCGGTGAACGGCTTCGAGTTCACCCCCGAGTCCCGGATCCCGGACCCGGAGCGCCTGAAGCGGATGTACAACGCCTCCGCCTCGACCCTGAACCTGGTGCGCGCCTTCACCACCGGCGGCTACGCCGACCTGCGCCAGGTGCACGCCTGGAACCAGGACTTCGTGCGCAACTCCCCGGCCGGCCAGCGCTACGAGCAGCTGGCCCGGGAGATCGACCAGGCGCTGGCCTTCATGAACGCCTGCGGGGTGGCCCCGGAGGAGTTCAAGACGGTCGAGTTCTTCTCCTCGCACGAGGCGCTGATCCTGGACTACGAGACGGCCCTGACCCGCACCGACTCGCGCACCGGCGAGCTGTACGACGTCTCCGGCCACATGGTCTGGATCGGTGAGCGCACCCGTCAACTCGACCACGCGCACATCGAGTTCGCCTCGAAGATCCGCAACCCGATCGGCGTGAAGCTCGGCCCGACCACCACGGTCGACGAGGCGCTCACCCTGATCGACCGGCTGGACCCGGAGCGCGAGCCCGGCCGGCTCACCTTCATCACCCGGATGGGCGCGGGCAAGATCCGCGACCACCTGCCCACCCTGGTGGAGAAGGTCACCGCGTCCGGCGCCCAGGTGGTGTGGATCAGCGACCCGATGCACGGCAACACCTACGAGGCGTCCAGCGGCCACAAGACCCGCAAGTTCGACGACGTCCTGGACGAGGTCAAGGGCTTCTTCGAGGTGCACCGCGCGCTCGGCACCCACCCGGGCGGCATCCACGTGGAGCTGACCGGCGACGACGTCACCGAGTGCGTCGGCGGCGGCGACGAGGTGCTGGTCGACGACCTGCACCAGCGCTACGAGACCGCCTGCGACCCGCGGCTCAACCGCAGCCAGTCGCTGGACCTGGCGTTCCTGGTGGCCGAGATGTACCGCGGCCAGTAGGGCCTCCCGGCCGGTGTGACGAAGGCCCCTCCGTTTTCGGTGATCCGAAGGCGGAGGGGCCTTCTTCGTACCCGGAGCACCAGGTAAGGTAAGGCTCAGTAAAGCAACGCCGAGCGTGGAAGGGGCCGTACATGTACGTGTGCATGTGCCATGCGGTCACCGAGGCCCGGGTCAAGCAGGAGATCGACGAGGGCGCCACCACCCCGCGTCAGATAGCCAAGGGCTGCAAGGCCGGCACCGACTGCGGCTCCTGCGTGCGGCGGATCCAGGCGCTGCTCGGCGAGAGCGGCGCCCGCCCCTGCCCGACCGCGCGGTTGGCCCAGCGGCTCGGACTGGCCGAGCCGGCCGCCCCGCAGGCGGCCTGAACCGTCCGGTCAGCTGTCCGGCTGTTCGATCAGCTGCGCGATGTAGAGGGCCTCGCCGAGCTTCTCGATCAGTTCGAGCTGGGTGTCCAGGTAGTCGATGTGCTGTTCCTCGTCGGCGAGGATGTCCTCGAAGATGTTCGCCGAGGTGACGTCGTTCTTGGCCCGCATCACCACGATCCCGCGCTTGAGGCGGTCGATCGCCTCCACCTCGACCTGCCGGTCGGCCTGGAACATCTCCGTGACGGTCTGCCCGATCCGGACGTGGAACAGCCGCTGGTAGTTCGGCAGGCCCTCCAGGAACAGGATCCGGTCGGTGAGCGTCTCGGCGTGCTTCATCTCGTCGAAGGACTCGTGCCGGGTGTATTTGGCGAGCTTGGTCCAGCCGTTGTTCTCCTGCATTTTCGCGTGCAGGAAGTACTGGTTGATCGCGGTGAGCTCGGCGGTCAGCTGCTCGTTGAGGAACTCGATGACCTCGGGATCGCCCTGCATGGCCTGCCCTTCCTGACTCGTCATTCCGGCCGGTGCCGGGTTGCCCGCATCGTGGCAGCCGGTCGGGGGCACTTCCAGTAAGTTCACGCTTACCGGGGAGCCGGGCGGCGTGGTTTCCTCCGCCGCCGGAATTCGCTGACCTGCGTGAACGTGCTCCTGATTGGTCCGAACGGAGGTATCTGCTCCGAACGCCTGAACGGAGTGGTTTCGTGTTGCCCCCCTCCGTCGGAAATGGTTTCCGGAGGGGCGCGCGGCGGGGGCGTGCGAGGTTCGGCGAACGCCGTCTGTCACCATGGAGCCATGGGTCACCACCAATCGGATGAATCGTCGCCGCAGGTTGACCCGAGGCTCCCGCCGGGCCAGCGCCGACAGCGCGGCTGGCCGGTGCTGCACTACGGGCCGGTGCCCCGGTTCAAGCCGGACAGCTGGGACTTCCAGGTGTTCGGGGCGACCGCCGACGCGGAGAAGGCCCGCTGGGACTTCGCGGGCTTCCACGCGCTGCCCAAGACGACCGTCCGCGGCGACTTCCACTGCGTCACCAAGTTCTCCATGCTCGACAACGAGTGGTGCGGCGTCGCCGGCCGGACGGTGCTCGACCTCGTCCCGCCCGACACGACCGTCACCCACGTCATGGTGTGGGCCGAGTACGGCTACAGCGCCAACCTGCGGCTGGCCGACTTCGCCGCCCCGTCGACGGTGTTCGCCACCCACCACGACGGGCAGCCGCTGACCCTCGAACACGGCTTCCCGGTCCGCCTGGTGGTGCCGCACCTGTACGCCTGGAAGGGCCCCAAGTGGGTGCGCGCCGTCGAGTACCTGCGGGCCGACCGGCGCGGCTTCTGGGAGGAGCGCGGCTACCACAACCGCGCCGACCCCTGGCAGCAGCAGCGCTACTCCTACCAGGAGCAGGAGGGCGACGGCCCGCTGCGGTGAGGGCCCCCGGGCCCGTCCGGCCGATCTAGAACAGGCTGACGGTGATGGTCACCGTCGACCCCTGCGGGCGCGGCGTCCCCGCCGCCGGGGACTGCTCGGTGACCTTGCCGAGCGGCAGCAGGCCGGCGACCTGCGGGGTGAACCCGGCGTCCTGCAGGGCCTTCGCCGCGTCCTCCTTGGACAGGCCGGAGACGTTCGGCACCAGGTGCATGCCCTTGGAGACCGTCAGCCCGACCGGCGAGTTCGGGGCCAGCGCCGTACCGGCCGCCGGGTCGGTGGAGATCACCGCGCCCTTCGGCACCGCGTCGCTGAACTGCTCGGTGGTGCCGCCCGCCGTCAGCCGGGCGTCGGTCAGCGCCTTGACGGCCTCGGCCAGCGGGCGGTTCACCACCTCGGGCACCGGCAGCCGCTCGGGGCCGCGCGAGACCACGACCTTGACCGCGTCGCTCTTGCGGACCTTGGCGCCCACCCCGGGGTCGGTGGAGATCACCTGGCCGGCCTGCACCGACTCGCTGAACTGCTCGGTGAACGCGGCGTGCAGGCCCTGCTTGTCCAGCACGGTGACGGCCTGCTGCCGGCTCTGGCCCAGCACGCTCGGCACCGTCGCGTACACCGCGCTGGACAGCGCGTACGTCACGCCGCCGACCAGCAGCACCACCACGACGCCGACGGCCGCCCAGATCATCGGGGCCCGGCGGACCCGCGGACCGGAGCTGCGGCGGCGGCTGCGCGGCGGCGGGGCGTCGTCGTTCACCGGGCGCACCGGTGGCAGCAGGTCGGGCGGGACGTCCAGCACGCTGGTGCGCTCCAGGCCCGGCGGGGCGCTGATCACGGCGGTCGCCTCGCCCGGGCCGAACAGCGGGGTGGGCCGGCCGGACGCCGGCGGCTCCGCGTCCAGGCGGTCGGCCGGCAGTACCCGGCGCACCCGCTGCACGGCGGCCAGCAGCTCCACCGCGTCCCACGGCCGGGCCTCGGGGTCGCGGGCGGTGGCGGTGGCGACCAGGGCGTCCAGCTCCGCGCCCACGGCGGGGGCGGTGCGGGACGGCGCCGGGACGTCCTCGTGCAGGTGGCGGTACATCACCTGGGCGGGGTTCTCGCCGGTGTGCGGCTTGGCGCCGGTGAGCATCTCGTACAGCAGGATGCCCGCCGCGTAGACGTCCACCCGCTGGTCGGTGGGGGCGTCCTGGCTGATCTGCTCGGGCGCCAAGTACGAGACGGTGCCCATCAGTTGGCCCGGCTCGGTGGCGGCGGTGGTGTTCGCCTCGGCGGCGCCCATGACCCGGACCAGGCCGAAGTCCGCGACCTTCACCAGGCCGTTGTCGGTGATCAGCACGTTCTCCGGCTTCACGTCCCGGTGCACCAGGCCCGCCCGGTGGGCCGCGCCGAGCGCCGCCAGCACCGGCTCCAGGACGTCCAGCGCGGCCCGCACCGAGAGCGCGCCGCGGTCGCGCAGCAGGTCGCGCAGGGTGCGGCCGGGGACGTACTCCAGCGCCATGAACACCGCGCGCGGATCCGCGCCCTGGTCCAGCACGTTGACCACGTTGGGGTGGGCGAGCCGGGCCGCGGCCTTCGCCTCGCGGATGAAACGCGCCGTGAAGTCGGCGTCGCCCGCCAGCGAAGGGTGCATCACCTTCAGCGCGACGGTGCGGTCGAGGCGGGTGTCGGTGCCCCGGTAGACCGTCGACATGCCGCCGATCGCGATCCGCTGCTCGACCCGGTAGCGCCCGTCGAGCAGCGCGCCGATGAGGGGGTCGTTCAGCGTCATGTCCACCCGAGGAGTGTAGTCAGCGCCCGGCGGGCGTGGACCACCCGCCGGGCGGGTGCCGTCAGAACGCCGGGCGCTCCCGGGTGTCGGCCAGGCCGGCGCTGGGGGAGGAGGCCTCCGCGTAGTAGCGGCGCGGGATGCGGCCGGCCCGGTGGGCGAGGCGGCCGGCCTCGACGGCGCGGCGCATCGCGTCGGCCATCAGCACCGGCTCCTGGGCGCGCGTCACGGCCGAGGCCAGCATCACGGCGGAGCAGCCGAGTTCCATCGCGAGGGCGACGTCGCTGGCGGTGCCCGCGCCCGCGTCCAGGACCACCGGGACGTTCGCGGACTCCACGATCAGCTGGAAGTTGTGCGGGTTGCGGATGCCCAGGCCGGAGCCGATCGGCGAGCCCAGCGGCATGATCGCCGCGCAGCCGACGTCCTCCAGCTTGCGGGCCAGCACCGGGTCGTCGTTGGTGTACGGCAGCACGGTGAAGCCGTCGTCGACCAAGGTCTCGGCGGCGTCCAGGAGTTCGATCGGGTCGGGCAGCAGGGTGCGCTCGTCGGCGATCACCTCCAGCTTCACCCAGCTGGTGCCGAGCGCCTCGCGGGCGAGGCGGGCGGTCAGCACGGCCTCGCCGGCGGTGTAGCAGCCGGCCGTGTTCGGCAGCACCCGGATGCCGTTGCGGGCCAGCACCTCCAGCACCGAGCCCTGGGTGGCGGTGTTGACGCGGCGCATCGCCACCGTGGTCAGCTCGGTGCCGGAGACGCGCAGCGCCTGCTCCAGCACGTCCAGGCTGGGCGCGCCGCCGGTGCCCATGATCAGCCGGGAGGTGAACGCGGTGTCGCCGATGGTCAGCAGGTCGTCGGCCATCTCAGCCCCCCTGCACGGCGGTGAGGATCTCCACCCGGTCGCCCTCGGCGAGCGCCGTGGTCGGCCAGGAACTGCGGGGCACCACGGCCTCGTTGACGGCGGCGGCGACGCCGGTGTTGGCGGCGGACACCTCGGCGACCACCGCGTCCAGGGTGGTGGCGGCGGGCAGCGTGCGGGGTTCGCCGTTGACGGTCAGGGCGACGGTGTTCATGCGGGCACCTCGGTGCGGAAGCGGGCGGGGGTGAAGTCGGCGGCCGGCGCGGGGAGTTCGCCGGTGGCCAGGTAGTCGGCGAGCAGGTCGGCGGTGACCGGGGTGAGCAGCACGCCGTTGCGGTAGTGCCCGGTGGCGGCGGCCAGGCCGGCCAGCGCCGTCGGGCCGAGCAGCGGCGCGTTGTCGGGGGAGCCGGGGCGCAGGCCCGCGCAGGTCTCCACCAGCGGCAACTCGGTGATGCCGGGGACGAGTTCGTGCGCGTCCCGGAGCAGCTCGTACACGCCGCCCGCGGTGACGGTGGTGTCGTGGCCCATCTCCTCGGTGGTCGCGCCGATCACCAGCTCGCCGTCGGCGCGCGGCACCAGGTACAGGTGCTGCCCGCGCACCACGGCCCGCACGTTGCGGGACAGGAACGGCGCGTACAGCTGCGGTATCCGCAGCCGCAGCACCTGGCCCTTCACCGGGCGGATCGCCGGCAGCACCCCGTCCGGCAGGCCCGGCAGCAGGTGGCTGCGCGAGCCGGCGGCCAGCACGGTCTGCCCGGCCGTCAGCCGCTCGCCCGTCAACAGCCGTACGCCGACGGCCCGTTCGCCGTCCAGCAGCAGCTCGGCGGCCTGTGTGCGGTGGAAGGCGACGCCCAGCAGCTTGCACGCCGCGACCAGCGCGGCGGCCAGCCGCCGGCCGTCCACCTGGTGGTCCTCGGCGACGTGCAGGCCGCCGCGCACGCCCGGCGCGAGCATCGGCTCCAGCCGGCGGCACTCCCGGCCGGTCAGCCACTGCGAGGCCAGGCCCAACCGGCCGTGGAAGGCGTGCAGTTCGCGCAGCTCCTCGCGGTCGTCGGAGTCCAGCGCGACGGCCAGCGTGCCGGTGCGCCGGTAGCCGGTGTCCAGGCCGGTCAGCTCGGTCAGCTCGGCGGCGAACGCCCCGTAGCGGTCGTTGGACGCCATGCCCAGGCGCAGCAACGGCTCCTCGCCGTACTGGAGTTCGGTGACCGGGGCGAGCATGCCCGCGGCGACCTGCGCCGCGCCGCCGCCCGGCGACGGGTCCACCACCGCGACGCTCAGCCCGCGCTGCGCGGTGCGCCAGGCGACGCCCAGGCCGATGATGCCGCCGCCGATCACCAGCACGTCGGAAGATGCCACAGCGCTTCTTCTCCCTTCGCCGGCATGACCCGGATCAGGTTCGGACGGTCGCGGGCCGCCACAGCCCGCCTCTCAGCCCGGTGCGCCGGGCTCCCGTGATGAGGTAGTCCCTCCACCTTAACGCCGGGCCGTTAGGGTGGACGCCGTGGCTGAGCTGAGGGCAACGGACCGGGTCGTCGTGGTCGGGGCGGGCATGGCGGGCGCGCAGGCCGCCCTGAACCTGCGCCAGGGCGGATGGCAGGGCGCGATCACCCTGGTCGGCGAGGAACTCCACCTGCCGTACGACCGGCCGCCGCTGTCCAAGGACGTGCTGCTCGGCAAGGCCGACGCCACCGCCTTCGAGATCGACTGGCACCAGCTCGGCGTCGAACTCCTCACCGGCCGCCGCGCCACCGGCCTGACCGCCGGCACCCTGCACACCGACGGCGGCGAACTCCCCTACAGCGCGCTGGTGATCGCCACCGGCGCCGACCCGCGCACCCTGCCCGGCCTGCCGGACGCCCGTACCCTGCGCACCGTCGACGACGCGCACGCGCTGCGCGCCGCGCTCACCCCCGGCAGGCGGATCGTGCTGGTCGGCGCGGGCTGGATCGGCGCCGAGACCGCTACCGTCGCCCGCGCCCTCGGCTGCCGGGTCACCGTCGTGGAGGCCGCCGCCACCCCGCTGGCCGGGGCGCTGCCCGCCGAACTCGGCGCCCTGATGGCCGACTGGTACGCCGCCGCCGGCGTCGACCTGCGCTGCGGGGTCGGCGTCGCCGGAGCCGCCGACGGCGGGGTGCTGCTCGCCGACGGCACCCACCTGCCCGCCGACGAGGTGGTGGTCGGCATCGGCGCCCGCCCCGCCACCGACTGGCTGGCCGGCGGCCCGCTCGCCCTCGACCCCGACGGCACGATCCCCGTCGACGACCGGCTGCGTACCGCGCTGCCCGGCGTCTGGGCGGTCGGCGACTGCGCCTCCTACCCGTCCGCCCGGTTCGGCACCCGCCTCGCCGTCCAGCACTGGGACCACGCCCTGCACTCCGGCGGCGCCGTCGCCGCCTCCGTGCTCGGCGCCCTGGACGCGCCCTACGACCCCGTCCCGTACTTCTGGTCCGAGCAGTTCGACCGCATGGTGCAGTACGCGGGCCGGCATGCCGGGGCCGACCACCTGCTGTGGCGCGGCTCCCCGTCCGGGCGCGACTGGTCGGTGCTGTGGCTGCGCGACGGCGCGCTGGTCGCGCTGCTCGCCGTGGACCGGCCACGCGACCTGGCGCAGGGCCGCCGCCTGATCGAACGCGGCGCGGTGCTCGATCCGGCACTGGCCGCCGACCCGGCCGTCCAGCTGAAGGCGGCGACCCGGTAGCGGGTCGGTAGGCTGGGTGGCGTGAGCACTATTGATCCCAAGATTGACGCCCTGGTCCCCGCGTGGCTGTACCTGCCCGACATCTCCGAGCGGTGGGGCGTGGTGATCACCGAGGTCCGCGACATGGTGCGCAGCCGCAAGCTGCTGGCCGTCCGCCGCGGCGAGAACAACTCGCTGCAGGTCCCCGCCGACTTCATCGAGGACGACGGCCCGGTCAAGCACCTGGTCGGCACCCTCACGGTGCTCCGCGACTGCGGCTTCTCCGACCAGGAGATCCTGGAGTGGATGTTCACCGAGGACCCGTCGCTGCCCGGCAGCCCGATCCAGGCGCTGCGCGAGAACCGCGGCACCGAGGTCAAGCGCCGCGCCCAGGCCATGGCGCTGTGACGGCCCGTCAGCAGCTCGCCGACGCCAAGCTCTACCTCTGCACCGACGCCCGCCGCGAGCAGGGCGACCTGGCCGACTTCCTGGACGCCGTGCTGGCCGGCGGCGTCGACATCGTGCAGCTCCGCGACAAGAACCTGGAGGCCCGCCAGGAACTCGCATTCCTGGAGGTCTTCGCGGACGCCGCCAAGCGGCACGGCAAGCTGCTGGCCGTCAACGACCGCGCCGACGTCGCGTACGGCGCCCGCCCCGACGTGCTGCACCTCGGGCAGGACGACCTGCCGGTGCGGGTCGCCCGGGAGATCCTCGGCGAGGACGTGCTGATCGGACGCTCCTGCCACGCCGAGAGCGAGGTGGACGCGGCGATCGCCGAACCCGGCGTCGACTACTTCTGCACCGGGCCGGTCTGGCCGACGCCCACCAAGCCGGGGCGGCACGCCCCCGGCCTCGACCTGGTCCGCTACGCGGCCGCCGCCGGCCCGGCCCGGCCCTGGTTCGCGATCGGCGGCATCGACCACGACAACCTCGACCAGGTCCTGGCCGCCGGCGCCACCCGCATCGTGGTCGTCCGCGCCCTCACCGCCGCCGACGACCCGCACGCGGCGGCCCGACAGCTGGCCGCCCGCCTGCGCTAGGTGTTCCGTCCGGTGAGGTCGGGACGCGGCTGACGCGCGGCGGAACCGCGGCGGGGCCCGTCGGCCTCCTGGAGGCATGGACCCCACCGTTCGCGCCCGCCGTTCGGCGCTGCTTGTTCCGGCCATGTTCGTCGCGGCCGCCGCCGCCTTCGTGGTGCAGCGGCCGCTGCACCGGCGGGCTGGGTGGCAGCCCTGGGTCGGCACCGTCAACGGGGTGCTGTTCTGGTCGTTGGTGGCGCTGCCCGTCTCCGTCGCGGTGGTCGGGCTGCTGGCCCGCCGGCGGCGGGAGGCCGGGGCGTGGCGGCGGTCGTTCGCCGAGGTGGCCATGGTGCACGGCACCGTGCCGTGGGTATGGATGATCCTGCTGCCGGGCGCCACCCCGGGCGGGCCGCGGCGGCGGGTCAACCTGGTGCCGCTGCACGACATCGCGGAGGTCCTCGCGGCGGGCCCGCCGCTCACCGCGGTCGCCCAGATCGGCGGCAACCTGCTGGTGTTCGCCGCGCTCGGCTACTTCGCGCCGATCCGGTTCCGGAAGCTGGCCTCGGTGCCCCGGATGCTGGCGCTCGGCGCGGCCTGCTCGGTGCTGGTGGAGACCGCGCAGTACGTGCTGTGGCTGGACCGGGTGTCCTCGGTCGACGACGTCCTGCTGAACGCCGCCGGCGCCGGGCTGGCCGCGCTGGCCTCCCGACGCCGGTGGAAGAGGAGCTGAGGTCAGTACTTGCGGACGGTGGCCGCGTCGGCCAGCGCCCGCAGCACCTCGCGGGTCGGGCCGTCCGCGATCGGGGCGGTGTCCAGGGCGGTCAGCGCCTCGGTGAGCAGCTGGTCGATCCGGGCCTCGACGAGCGCCGGGGCGCCGCTGGCGGAGATCAGTTCGCGCAGCTCGGCCACCTCGGCGGCGGTGAGGTCGGGGGCGCCGAGCCGGGTGTCCAGCTGCTTGGCGTCGAGCTCCGACAGGCCGCGCATCGCGTGCGCGACCAGCAGGGTGCGCTTGCCCTCGCGCAGGTCGTCGCCGGCCGGCTTGCCGGTGACCGCCGGGTCGCCGAAGACGCCGAGCAGGTCGTCCCGGAGCTGGAACGCCTCGCCCAGCGGCAGGCCGAAGTTGCCGAGCGCCTCGACCAGGTCGGGGCCGGCGCCGGCCAGCAGCGCGCCGACCTGGAGCGGACGTTCGATGGTGTACTTCGCCGACTTGTAGTGCAGCACGGTGCGCGCGCGGTCCAGCGCGTCGGCGTCGGCGGAGTCGCCCGCGACGGGCTCCAGCACGTCCAGGTACTGGCCGAGCATGACCTCGGTGCGCATCAGGTCGAACGCGGGCTTGGCGGCGGCCACCTCGGCGGCGGGCAGCCCCGAGCGCTGGAACAGCTCGTCGCACCAGATCAGCAGCAGGTCGCCGAGCAGCACCGCCGCCGACGCGCCGTACTGCTCGCGGTCGCCGCGCCAGCCGCTGGCCCGGTGCAGGTTCTCGAAGCGGCGGTGCACGGCCGGCAGGCCGCGGCGGGTGTCGCTGCGGTCCATCAGGTCGTCGTGCACCAAGGCGCTGGCCTGGAGCAGCTCCAGGGCGGCCGCCGCCCGCTCGATGCCGGGCTCGTCCGCCCCGCCGCCGGCCGCGCGCCAGCCCCAGTAGCAGAACGCCGGACGCAGCCGCTTGCCGCCGTCGAGCAGGAACTCGCGCAGTGCGTCGGCGACCGGACCGAGCTGGTCGGAGATGCCGGAGAGCAGGGCGGTCCGTTCGGCCATGAACGCGCTCAGCGCGGCGTTGACGCGGTCGCGCACGTCCTCCGCGTCGACGGGGTTGCGGGGAAGACGGATGGAGGAGGGCACCTGGAACTCCGGTTAGATGGGCTGACAGTCAGACTAACGCCCCCGCCCGGGTGCGCCCGCCCGCCGCCGTCCGGGCCGGACCGCCGGAACGTGGCCGGAAATCTCGACAACTGTCTCAGCCCCTGGACGTGGTTTGTCCGGGCCGCGCCGCCGACGGCTAACCTGCCTGCATGGCACTCGGGATTCCCTCCACCAGAAGCGACCGCGCGCAGACCGTGCGCGACCTGCTGGCGGCAGGCGACCGCTCCTTCTCCTTCGAGTTCATGCCGCCCCGCAGCGAGGAGGGCGAACGCAAACTCTGGGACGCCATCCGCCGCGTCGAGGCGCTCGACCCCAACTTCGTCTGCATGACGTACGGCGCCGGCGGCTCCTCCCGCGGCCGCACCGTCAACCTGGTCGGCCGGATCGCCACGGAGACCACCCTCACCCCCGTCGCGCACCTCACCGCCGTCGACCACTCGGTCGCCGAACTGCGCAACATCATCGGCCAGTACGCCGACGAGGGCGTCCGCAACGTGCTCGCCGTCCGCGGCGACCCGCCCGGCGACCCGATGGGCGAATGGGTCCGCCACCCCGACGGCGTCAGCTACGCCTACGAACTCGTCGAACTCATCAAGGGCATCGGCGACTTCTGCGTCGGCGTGGCCGCGTTCCCGCAGATGCACCCGCGCTCCACCTCGTGGGACGAGGACATCAAGCACTTCGTCGCCAAGTGCCGGGCCGGCGCGGACTACGCGATCACCCAGATGTTCTTCGAGGTCGAGGACTACCTCCGGCTGCGCGACCGGGTCACCGCCGCCGGCTGCGAGACGCCGATCATCCCGGAGATCATGCCGGTCACCAACATCCGCCAACTGGTCCGCTTCCCGCAGCTGTCCGGCTCCGAGTTCCCGCCGGAATTCCGCCGCCGCCTGGAGGCCGCCGCCGAGAACCCGGCCGAAGTCCGCGCCGTCGGCCTGGAACACGCCACCGCCATGGCCGAGAGGCTCCTCGCGGAGGGCGCCCCCGGGCTGCACTTCATCACGCTCAACCACAGCACCTCGACCCTGGAGATCTACCAGAACCTGGGCCTCCACAAGCACTGACCCCTGCGGGCGCCGTGGAGCTGTGTTGCCCTGGGGCGGAGGGTCCGGCGTTGGGGTGATGGGGGATGCGGTGGTGTTTGCTCGGAAGCGGTACAGTCGCCCGCAATCGCGCGGTGATGGTGGCGTCTGGAGGTTGCGGGGATGGGCATCGGACACCTGTTCCTCTATGGCGCGTTGGCGCTGGTCGCCGTCTGGCTGGTGGCCGAACTGCTGCTGCAGAACCGGGCCGCGCTGCACTGGCGGGCGCTCGCGCTGGGCGGGTTCCTCGGCGTCGTCGCGGGGATGACGCAGTCCTCCGTACCGGTGATAGCGGTGGGCGCCGCGGCGTTCGCCACGGGGCAGGCCATGGTGACCCTCTCGGTCAAGCGCGGTCGCCCGGTGGGCTGGTCGCTGCGCCGCGCGGACGGGACGCTGCCCGGCCCGTTGGCGAAGGTCCCGCTGCTGGCCGCGGCCACCGGTGGAGCGACCGTCGCGGTGGCGGCCCAGGCGGCGCCGAAGGTCGGCGAGGTCGGTCCGGTCGAGGACGAACCGGCGACCGAACAGCCTTACGCGTACGAGGAGTTCCAGGAGATCGACGCGGGCGTCTACACGGAGGAGCCGGTCGCCCACCAGCAGCCGGAGCCGCAGCAGTACGCCCAGCCGCAGCCCGACTACGGCTACCAGCAGCAGCCCGCGTACCAGGAGCAGTACGCCCAGCAGCAGCCGCAGCTGATCGGATACGACCAGTACGGCCAGCCGGTCTACCAGTTCCCGCAACAGCAGCAGTACCAGCCGCAGTACCAGCAGCAGTACCAGCCGCAGTACCAGCAGCAGGTCCAGCCCGAGCAGCAGCCGTACATCCCGCAGCAGCCCGGCGAGCAGCAGAACTGGTACTACCAGCAGCAGTACTGAGCCCCGGTCAGGCCGGGCCGATCAGCCCCGCCGTGATCGAGGCCGACATCCCGACCCGGGCCAGCCCGCCGCCGGGATGCGCGTGCGCGCCGATCAGGTAGAGGCCGTCCTCGCCGGGCCGGTTGGCCTGCGCCAGCTGCCCGCCGGCCAGCGCCGGCACCGGCACCGACGCCATCAGCCGGGTCTCCCGCCAGCGCAGCCGCTCCCGCAGGTCGACGCCCGCGGCGGCCAGCCGGGCCAGCAATCGGTCGGCGTACGCGTCCCGTTGGGCGTCCGTCGGCTCCAGCCCGGCGGGGACGGTGACGGTCAGCACGGCCGCCTCGGCGTCCGGTCCGGGCACCAGCAACGGGTCGTCGGGGCGCAGCAGTTGGACGGTGGGCTGCTCCGGCAGGGCGCGGCCGCCGAAGACCGCGCGGGCCTCGGCGGCGACGTCCGGGGCGTGCAGCACGGTGCGGTGCGCGGTGCTGGCCGGGCGGGCGCCGTCCAGCGCGAGCAGCACGGTGAAACGGCCCGGCGCGGGCTCGGCGGGCGCGGCGACGCCCAGGCCGGGGACGGCGGAGAGCACCGCGTCGGCGGTCAGCACCCCGTCGTCGGTGCGCACGCCGGTGACCCGTCCGTCGGCGCGCTCCAGCGCCCGCACGGGCGTGTCGAAGCGGAACTCCACGCCCCGCGCCTCGCAGCGCGCGAAGACCGCGTCGGCGAGCGCCCGCAGGCCGCCGTCCACGTACCAGACGCCGAACGACTGCTCCATGTACGGCAGGACGGTAGCCGAGGCGGGTGCGGTCAACGGGTTCAGGCCATACCGCAACGCGTACTCGGCGAGCAGCGCCGCCGGGCCGGGCGCACCGTCCAACTCGCGCGCGGTGACGTCCGCCAGCGTGTGCCGGCCGCGCGGCAGCAGCCGGGACAGGCCGCGGCGCGGCGGCACCGGGTACGGATCGGCGGGGTCGACGTCCGGCCGGGGCTCCTCCAGCAGCGGGCGGCGGGTCGCCTCCCAGACGGTGCGGCCCCGGTTGACCATCTCGTTCCAGCGCTCACCGGCGCCCGCGCCGAACGCGGCGTCCAACGCCTGGCCGACCCCGCCCCGGGAGGCGTTCGGCAGCACCAACTCGGTGCCGTCCGCGAACAGGTGGCGACTCTCCGGCTCCACCGGCCGCAACCCGACCAGCTGCTCCAACGGCTCCCGGCCGGTCTTCAACGCGAGATCCCGGTACACGGCGGGCAACGCGAGCAGCCCCGGCCCGGTGTCGAACCCGAACCCCTCGCGCCGGTACGTCCCCACCTGCCCGCCGTACGTCCCGGCCGCCTCCAGCACCGTCACCCGGTGCCCCAGAGTGGCCAGCCTGGACGCGGCGGCCAGACCGCTCATACCTGCGCCGACGACGATGATCCGAGCCATGGCAGAAGATCCTATGCGGCCCTCACCCGACCGCCACCCGCGAGGGTCACAGCCACACGCGGGCCTTTACGAACGGCCTTGGCTTCGCCGGGCGTGCCCGCACTGCGTTGGCGCGACCACGTGCAGGTCGTTGTCGGTGGCGCGATCTCGCGGACGGGTTTCTTCCGTCCCGCGCAGTTCCCCGCGCCCCTCGCTCCGCTGCCGCCTGCGCGGGTCGCTGCCGCGGGCGGGTCTTTGCGAACGGCTTTGGCTCCGCCGGGCTTGCCCGCACTGCGTTGGCGCGGCCGCGTGCAGGTCATTGTCGGTGGCGCGATCTCGCGGACGGGTTTCTTCCGTCCCGCGCAGTTCCCCGCGCCCCTCGCTCCGCTGCCGCGTGCGCGGGTCGCTGCCGCGGGCGGGTCTTTGCGAACGGCTTTGGCTCCGCTGGGTGCGTGCCCGCACTGCGTTGGCGCGACCGCGTGCAGGTCATGGTCGGTGGCGCGATCTCGCGGACGGGTGCCTTCCGCTTCGCGCAGTTCCCCGCGCCCCTTGTTTCGCTGCTGCCCGCGAGCTCATGGACGGGTGCCTTCCGTTCCGCGCAGTTCGCCGTGCCCCTGGTTCCGTGTGCGCGTTCGCCTTGCCTCTCGGCGGCGCAGCCAGTAGCGGCGGATGCGGGAGACCGCGAACCACACCAGCAGGGCGCCGGCGGCGAGCAGCAGCGCCGCGGCCGAGGCGGCCAGCCAGGGGTGGAAGACGGCGAGGGTGACCAGGCCGGCCACCGAGAGGTCCTCGGCGAGGCTGACCAGGATGTTGGAGGCGGGTTCCGGGGAGGTGTTGACGGCCATCCGCAGGCCCGCCTTGACGCCGTGGCTGAGCAGGGCGGTGGTGCCGCCGACCGCGCCGGCGGCGAGCTCGCCGAGCGAGCCGGGGTCGTGCGCGGCGAGCAGGGCGCCGACGGTGGCGCCGGCGATCGGGCGGACGACGGTGTGCACCGCGTCCCAGGCGGTGTCGACGTACGGGATCTTGTCGAGGACGGCCTCGCACAGGAACAGCACGGCGGAGGCGATCAGCACGTCGGTGCGTTCCAGCGCCGGCGGGACCGTCTCGGCGCCGCCGAAGCGGCCGAACAGGCCGAGCAGCAGCACCACGGCGTAGGCGTTGATCCCGCTCGCCCAGCCGCTGGTGAAGATCAGCGGTACGGCTTCCACCCCATGCCCCCTCCGCCCGGCCGGCTCTCGGACGGGTCCGGCCACGGTACCCGGCCCCCGCCGGGTGCCGGGGGCGTCTGAGTATCCGTACTCAGATCGCGGGATGAGTACCCGCGCGGATTCCCGCCGCCGCCGGGCGACGGCACAGTAGTGGGCAACGGGACGGCCGCCGCCGGGTGGAGCCGCCCGGAGCGCCCGGGGCAGGCCATGGCCAACGGGGGAACGGTGGCCCGCACCACAGGCCCTGGGCGCGCAACGGCCGGAGGACGGGGCCGGGCACCGCCGACACGGGGCGGCGGAGCCCGGCCCTGCCCGGGGGAGCGGCCGTGGGGACGACGGAGCGGCCACGAACGGCCCGGAGTTGTCAGACCCCCCGTTCACGATGGATGCATGCGCGGGCCGACCGGCCCGGGCAAGGTCCGGAGTGAACGGGGGAGACCCATGACCGTCAGTCGTCCTGAGCCTGTCGCCCGCCCTGCCGTCGATCAACCCACCCTGCCTGCCGCGCGCGGAGCCGACGTGCACCCGGTACTGCGGCGGGTCCCCGCCTCGCCGGCCGCGCTCGAACTGCTCCGGCACGCGCACCGCACGCTGGTGCACGCCCGCAGCCGGCAGGATCCGCTGGAGCGCTACGCCACCGCCCATCTCGCCGCGCTGCGCGCCACCGCCGCCGTGCTCGCGGTCCGGGGCCGTCCCGAGCGGCATCCACGCCGCCGCCACGCGATCCGTCCCGCCTGGGAGCTGCTGCCCGAGGTCGCGCCCGAACTCGCCGAGTGGGCGGCCTACTTCGCGGCCGGAGCCCGCCGCCGCGCGGCCGCCGAGGCCGGCATCACCGGCGCCGCCGGTCCGCGCGACGCGGACGACCTGGTCCGCAACACCGCCCTGTATCTGCGCATCGTGGAGCGGATCCTCGCGCTGCGGCCCTGAGCACGGCGCTGTGCCGCACGGGGTCCGCCCCGTGCGGCCGGATAGGGTAAGGGCGTTCCCGCCGTGGAAGACCTGCCAAGAGGGGTGCCGCCTTGTATCCGACTCGTCCCCGCAGTGCGCTGCGTACCGCCGTGGTGTGGGAGGTGCTGCGGTCGGCGCTGGAGAGGCGCTCCGCCGAGCTCGGACGGCCGGTCCTGGAGGTCGTCGACACCGGCGGCGGCACCGGCAACTTCGCCGTCCCGGTCGCCAAGCTGGGCCACCGGGTCACCGTGGTCGACCCCAGCCCCGACGCGCTGTTCGCGCTGGAGCGGCGGGCCGCCGAGGCCGGCGTCACCGACCTGGTGCGGGCCGTCCAGGGCGACACCCAGACGCTGCCCGAGCTGGTCCCGGCGGGCTCGGTGGACGCGGTGCTCTGCCACGGCGTCCTGGAGGTCGTCGACGACCCGGCGGAGGCGCTCGGCCACCTGGTCGGCACCCTCGGCAAGGGCGGCCTGGTCAGCCTGCTCGCCGCCAACCGCAACGGCGCCGTGCTGGCCCGGGCGGTGGCCGGCCAGTTCACCGACGCCCGCACCGCGCTGGACGCCCCCGACGGCCGCTGGGGCGCCGGCGACCCGATGCCCCGCCGCTTCACCGGCGACCAGCTCGACGCCCTCGCCACCGACGCCGGCCTGCGGGTCACCTCCGTGCACGGCATCCGGGTCTTCGCCGACCTGGTCCCCGGCGTCCTCGTCGACACCGAGCCCGGCGCGCTCGACGCCCTGCTCAAGCTGGAGCTGGCCGCCGCCGAGCAGCCCGCGTTCCACGCCGTCGCCACCCAGCTCCACCTGCTCGCCGAAGCGGTCTGAACACCGCCCGCGAGCACCGGGGGCACCAAGTGGGGGGTCCGCTCGTTGCAGAGAGCGGGCTCCACGTCGTGGTGGCCCGAGCCACGCCTGATTGACCACGCCGAACAGGGCCCGTGGACCGTATGATCTGGGTAAAGCCGGTAAGCATGACGGCCAGACCGGTGGGGCATATGGACCACACAGGCCCGAGCCAGGGGTGGCGGACCGGTCGCCCCGCGACCGACGAGTAGGAGGACTCCGTGCCGCTCTCGGAGCACGAGCAGCGACTGCTCGAGCAGATGGAGCGAGCGCTGTACGCCGAAGATCCCAAGTTCGCGTCAGCGCTTGAGGGAACCGGCCTGCGCACCCACACCCGTCGGCGGGTCATCCTGGCCGCAGCGGGGTTCGTCGCAGGTGTCGCGCTGCTCATGGGCGGCCTGGTCGCGCAGGTCATCTGGGTCAGCGTCGTCGGGTTCCTGGTGATGCTGGGCTGTGCGGTCCTCGCGGTCACCGCGTGGCGACGAGGCCCGGGCCCAGCCGGACACGGTCCACGGCAGGCGGCAGCGCCTCGCCGTAAGACCGGTGTCGTGGACCGAATGGAACAGCGCTGGCAGCGGCGCCGCGACGAACAGAGCGGCCTGTAGCAGCGCAACCGGACAGAGCGAAGAGATCCGCCCGGCGAGGAAACCTCCTCGCCGGGCGGATCTCTTTTCGCCGCGCCTCAGTCCTTCGGGGTGCGGCGGAACGGCCGGGTGACCTGCTCGCGCAGCCGCGCGGTGCGCTCGGCGGTGCGTTCGCGCAGGGCGGCGACGCGGTCCTGGGTGCGCCACCAGAAGCGGACGGTCGAGGCGGGCAGGAGCAGGGCGCGCAGCCGGCGCCGGCGGGTGGCCTGCAGGAGCAGGCCCTCGCGGGCGGTGCGGACGTCGCTGCCGAGCTGCGGCGGCGGGTCGGACTCGCGCGCGAACATGACGCGTTCGGTGGCGAGCGCGATCCGGCCGGCGGCCTCGGCGGCGGCGGGGGCGAGACGGCCGTCCTCGGCGAGCCGGCGGGCCTCGTTCCGCGGAGTGCGGGCCTCGTCCGGGGGCAGGCCCAGGTCCCAGGCGGAGTCGACGAGCTCGGCCCAGGCGGCGAGCACCTGTTCGTCGGTGAGCCGCGGCCGGTCCGCCCCGGGGCCGTACCGGCCGGTGCCCAGGCGGCGCCTGCGCAGCCGGCTGCGCAGCAGCATCGGGGTGGCCAGCAGGATCAGCAGCAGGACCAGCCCGGCAGTGGCGAGCATCCCCGGCCAGGTCTGCCACCACGGGGTGGTGACGGTCTTGTGCTCGACGATCGCGGCCTCGTCGGCGCAGTCCTCGATGCGGTGCTGCGGCGAGTTGTTGTCGCAGGCGCTGGACGCGGACGGCCCGGCCGAGGGCTGGTCGGCGGACGACGAGGCGCTGGGCTGGGCGCTGGGCTGCGCCGAGTTCGCGGCCTGCGGCACGGAGTACAGCGGGGCGGCGCCCCGGTTCGGGGTGGGCTCGAAGCGCATCCAGCCGAGGCCGGCGAAGTAGAGCTCCGGCCAGGCGTGGTAGTTGGAGCTGCGCACCACGCGGTTGACGGAGTCGCCGGTGCCGGGGGTGAAGCCGATGGCGACCCGGGAGGGGATGCCGAGCGAGCGGGACATCGCGGCCATGGTGGCGGCGAAGTGCACGCAGAAGCCCTCCTTGTCGTCGAGGAACTTGGCGATGGCGTCCGCCCCGGTGCGCGGTTCGATCTTCGTGTTGTAGGTGAAGTCGCCCTTGGTGAAGTAGTGCTGGAGCGCGACGGCCCGGTCGTACGGGTTGGTGGCGCCCTGGGTGATCTTCCGGGCGGTCTCGCCGACCACGGGGGGCAGGTTGTCCGGCAGGCCCAGGTAACGCCTGGTGATGTCCTCGGGCGCCGGGCCGGCCGCGCGCAGCTGCGCGGCGTCGGCGTTGACGGTGACCGAACTGACGCCGTACGAGAGGCCGTTGGTCTTCTGTCCGTTGACGCCGGCGACGGTGCGGCTGGTCTTGTCGAAGCGCCAGTTCGCGGTGGACGGCAGCTCGACCCAGGAGACCGGGTACGGCATCGGCAGCCAGGTGGTGCCGAGCCGGTCGGAGATCTTGATGTTGGTGCGGATCGAGTTGGTGCCGACGGTGGGGGCCAGGCCCTCGGGGTAGGGCAGCGTGGTGGGCAGCGGCTCGCCGGACTGGTTGCCGACCTTCCACTCCTCGCCGTCGAACTCGCTGAGCGCGGCGACCCGCAGGTACAGCTGGTCGGCGTCGGTGGCGTCGGTGGAGAAGCGCAGCAGCTCGGTGTCGTCGGCGGCGCGCAGGTTGGCGGTGAGCGCCACGACCAGGTTGAGCGAGCGCTCGTCGCCCGCGCCGCTGCCGTTGCCGGTGCCCGAGCCGCTGCCGCCGAGGCCGCCGAACAGGCCGGAGCCGACGGAGGGCAGCACGGCGGGCAGCAGGACGGCGGTGGCCAGCGCGATCAGGCCGACCCGGCGGCCGCCGTTGGACAGTGCCACGGCGGAGCGGCCGGTGCCGTGGAAGACCCGGCCCCAGCGGGTGAGCCGGTCCTGGCCCTCGGTGTACAGCAGCAGCAGGTAGCCGGCCGAGGCGAACAGGAACCACAGCCACATGCCGCCCGGCGACTCGGCCAGGCCGCAGCCCACCGAGTACAGGGCGAGCAGCGGCAGGCCCGCGGCGGCGGCCCGGCGGTAGGTGACGGCCAGCGCGTCGACCAGGACGGCGACCAGGGCGACCGAGCCGACCACGATCAGCCGCAGGCCGTCGGTGGTGGGCGCCGGGATCGCGTACTCCTGGATGTCGCCGGCGCCGGCGGACAGCAGCGAGGAGACCGCGTCGAGCGCCTTCGGGCCGGGCAGCACGCCGACGGCCATCGCGGACTGCACGGTGGTCAGCATCAGCACGTACAGCGTCACCAGCAGCTGCAGCGGCAGCACCAGCGGGCGGGGCAGCGGCAGGGCGCGCAGCCCGGCGCCGGCGGCGGCCGCGGTGGTGATCATCAGCAGGCCGTGCGGGGCCAGCGAGAAGGAGTCCTTGAACAGCGGGGACAGGGACAGCGCCGCCAGGGCGGTCGCCAGGGCCGCGCAGAGCGTCAACTTGGCCCGGGTGGTCACGCGCCGACCTCGTCTCGGTAGGGAACGGAGTTCTGGGTGCGGTCGGCGGCCCGCCACAGGGCGGGCAGCGAGTCGCCGGCCCGCACCGGGAGGACGGTCCAGCCGGCCTCGCGCAGCCGGCCGACCGCGGAGTCGGCCTGCGCATCGGAGGCGTCCGGGAACAGGTGCCGCAGCCCCGCCCAGGTGCCGGTGTCCAGCAGCAGGACGACCGCGCCGCCGGCCCGGCGGCGCAGCCTGGACAGCCGCTCGACCTGCTCCTCGTCGAGGTCGCCGACGATCGCCACCAGCAGGCCCTCGCCGCCCAGCCGCAGCACCTCCTCGGCGCGGGCCAGGCCGCCGCCGTCGGAGTGCTCGACCACGGCGAGCGCGTCCAGCAGCACGCCGACGGTCTCGGCGCCGGTGGTGTTGGTGCTGCCGTGCGCCGGGTGGGCGCGGCCGGTGTCGGTGAGCAGCCGGGTCTGGTAGCCGCGCTGCACCAGGTCGACGGAGATCGACGCGGCGGCGGACACCGCCCACTCGAAGGAGGAGGCCGGCCCGGAGCCGCGGTGCGCGGTCTCCCGGGTGTCCAGCAGCACGGTGGCGCGGGCCTTGAGCGGCTGCTCCTCGCGGCGCACCATCAGCTCGCCGTAGCGGGCGGTGGACTTCCAGTGCACCCGGCGCAGGTCGTCGCCGTGCCGGTACTCGCGCGGGATGACGTCGTCGTCGCCGGCCAGCGCCAGCGCGTGCGCGTTGGACTCGCCCTGCCCGGCGGACTCGCCGGGCAGCCGCACCGGCGGCAGGGTCTGCACCTGCGGCACCACGGTGAGCACGTCGGCGGCGCTGAACGCGCGGGTCAGCTCGCACATCCCGAACGGGTCGGACAGCCGCAGCTGCAGCGGCCCGAGCGGGTAGCGGCCGCGCAGGTCGGAGCGGACCCGGTAGGAGACCTCGCGGAAGCCGCGCGGCTCGACCCGGTCCAGCACGAAGCGCGGGCGCGGCCCCAGCACGTACGGGACCTTGTCCTCCAGCAGCAGCAGGCCGGTGGGCACCCGGGAGACGTTGTCCAGCCGCAGGTGCACCCGGGCCTCCTGCCCGGCGGCCGCCCGCTGCGGGCTGAGCCGGCGGCCCGAGGCGACCCGGTAGCGGGTGCGCACCAGCAGCAGCGCGGACGCCAGCGGCAGCACCGCCAGCAGCACGCCGACCTGGAACAGCGCGCTCTGCCCGAACAGGTACGCGCAGAGCGCGGCGGTCAGGCCGGCGGCCAGGAAGGAACGCCCCCGGGTGGTGAGCCCCTGCAGGGCGGCGCGCAGCCCGGAGGGCCGGGCGGGGCCCGCCACCTCAGCGGCCCTGCGGACGCGGGACGGGCAGTCGGGACACCAGGTCGAGCACCACGGCCTCCACGGTGCGGCGGCTCAGCTGGGTCTCCGAGGTGGGCAGCAGGCGGTGCGCGAGCACCGGCACGGCCAGCGCCTGGATGTCGTCCGGCAGCACGTAGTCGCGGCCGTCCAGGGCGGCGTGCGCGCGGGCCGCCCGGACCAGGTGCAGGGTGGCCCGCGGCGAGGCGCCGAGCCGCAGCTCGGGGGTGTTGCGGGTGGCGGCGACCAGGTCGACGGCGTAGCGGCGGACCGGGTCGGAGACGTACACGGACTTGACCACGTCGATCAGCTTGAGCAGGTCCGCGGCGTGCGCGACCGGCTGCAGGTCGTTCAGCGGGTTGGCGGCCGAGTGCAGGTCGAGCATCGCGTACTCGGCCTCCGGGCTCGGGTAGCCGATCGAGATGCGGGCCATGAAGCGGTCGCGCTGGGCCTCCGGCAGGGCGTAGGTGCCCTCCATCTCCACCGGGTTCTGGGTGGCGATCACCATGAACGGCGAGGGCAGTTCGTAGGAGGTGCCGTCGATGGTGACCTGGCGCTCCTCCATCGACTCCAGCAGCGCCGACTGGGTCTTCGGGGAGGCCCGGTTGATCTCGTCGCCGACCACGATCTGCGCGAAGATCGCGCCGGGCCGGAACTCGAAGTCCCGCTGGTGCTGGTCGAAGACGTTGGTGCCGGTGACGTCCGAGGGCAGCAGGTCGGGGGTGAACTGGATCCGGCGGACCGTGCAGTCCACCGAGCGGGCGAGCGCCTTGGCGAGCATGGTCTTGCCCACGCCGGGCACGTCCTCCAGCAGCAGGTGGCCCTCGGCGAGCAGCACCGTCAGCGCGATCCGGACGGCCTCCGGCTTGCCCTCGATCACGCTCTCCACGGACGCCCGGACCCGGTCGACCACCGCGGTCAACTCCGCCAGCCCGGCCGGCTCCCGGCGCTCGTAGCGGTCCGTCCCCGGCTGCTCCGAGCCCTGTCCGTTGATGGTCGTCACCCGTACGCTCCCATGTGCAACAGTCGCCGGGCGGTTGGTTCGAGCCCCGCCCACCCCGAATACTTGGCGCATTCTTCCCTGTCCCCCGACCAGAAGTCACCCGGCCGGGCGACACGCGAAGGCTTGTCCCGGTTTGGGACGAGGGCGTGGGCCCGGCGGTTTCAGCGGATTTCGCGGAGCAGTCCGGTGTGCACGTCGAAGACGAATCCGCGCACCTCGTCGCGGTGCGGCAGGAACGGCGAGGTGCGCACCCGCTGCATGGACTGCCGGACATCGGCGTCCAGGTCGGAGAAGGCCTCCAGTGCCCACTGCGGGCGCTGTCCCACCTCCTGTTCGAGTTCGTGCCGGAAGTCCTCGGTGAGGCCGAGCAGGCCGCAGCCGGTGTGGTGGATCAGCACCACGGTGCGGGTGCCGAGGGCGCGCTGGCTGACGGTCAGCGAGCGGATGGTGTCGTCGGTGACCACGCCGCCCGCGTTGCGGATGATGTGCGCGTCGCCGAGTTCCAGGCCGAGCGCGGCGAACAGGTCGAGCCGGGCGTCCATGCACGCCACCACGGCGACCTTGCGCACCGGGCGGGCGTCCATGCCGCCGTCCCGGAAGGTCTCGGCGTAGGAGCGGTTGGCCGCCACGAAGCGGTCGGTCTCGGACGGCCGGTCGGAGCCGGGAGCAGGTGCCATGGCGACGACGGTAGTGCGGCGGGGGCGGCCGTGCGGCCCACCTGCGCAAGCCTTTACCCACCGGGCCCGCGCCCCTGTCGGTGCGGCTTCGTCCCGGTTCGACCGGCGCGGACGGAACGCTCCGCGCCCCGTCCGCGCGAACGCCCGCAGCACCGCTGTGACCTGCGCGGACGGATACCGCCGGCCGGGTGGTGCGCGGTCGCGGAGCGTTGACTGACCGGGCGTGGGCGATAGTCTGGCGGCGCAGTGGAGCACGGCGGGCGGCAACCGGCAACCGGGAGCCCGACCGGGCTCCGCGCCGGGCCGGCCGGCCCGTACGCAGCCCGCGGCCTCCTCCCGCTCCGTGCCCACCTGGCGCACCTTCCCCGGCGCCGGGCGGTCGCTCCTTCCCCCGAGCGAGCGGGCGGGGACCACGGGCGGCGTGCGGGGACGGCGGGCCGGTAGGCGAGAATGGCTGGGCCACACCTGCACCTGAGGAAGGGCCCCGCCCGCTATGAGTACCGACAGCCCGGCCCCCCGGCACATCCCGGTGATGCTGGAGCGCTGCCTGGACGCCCTCGCCCCGGCGATCTCCGCCCCCGGCGCCGTCGTGGTGGACGCCACCCTGGGCCTGGGCGGTCACAGCGAGGCGCTGCTGACCCGCTTCCCCGACGTCCGGCTGGTCGCCGTGGACCGCGACCCGCAGGCGCTGAAGCTCTCCGGCGAGCGGCTGGCCCCGTTCGGCGACCGCGCCACCCTGGTGCACGCGGTGTACGACGAGATCCCTCAGGTGCTGGCCGACCTGGGCATCCCCGCCGTGCAGGGCGTGCTGTTCGACCTCGGCGTGTCCTCGATGCAGCTGGACGAGGCCGACCGCGGCTTCGCCTACGCCCAGGACGCGCCGCTGGACATGCGGATGGACCAGACCCGGGGCATCTCCGCCGCCGAGGTCCTCAACACCTACAGCCACGGCGACCTGGCCCGGATCCTCAAGGTGTACGGCGAGGAGCGGTTCGCCGGGAAGATCGCCTCCGCGGTGCTGCGGGAACGCGAGAAGGAACCGTTCACCAACAGCGCTCGTCTGGTGGAGTTGGTGCGGAATGCCATTCCGGCCGCCACCCGGCGGACCGGCGGCAACCCGGCCAAGCGGACCTTCCAGGCGCTGCGGATCGAGGTCAACGGCGAACTGGAGGTGCTGGACCGGGCCATCCCCGGCGCGCTGGACGCCCTCGCCGTGGGCGGTCGGATCGTCGTGATGTCCTACCAGTCGCTGGAGGACCGCCTGGTCAAGCAGTACTTCCAGGCCGGGGCCACCTCGACCGCCCCGCCGGGCCTGCCGGTGATCCCCGAGGAGCTCCAGCCCTGGCTGAAACTGCTCACCCGAGGAGCCGAACTGGCCACCGAGGAGGAGATCGAGGAGAACCGGCGCGCCGCGCCCGTACGGCTGCGCGTGGCGGAGAGGATCAGGGAGACCCGGAGGTAGCCAACCGCCGGGAGCAGCGGAGCGAAGGGGAGTGGAGCGGTGCCGGTGGCCGGCGAGCGGACCCGGGGGCGGGTCCCCGGGCAGGGGGGCAGGGCACGGATCACCGTCCGGCCCGGGGCGCGCTCGATGCGGGGGCGCACCCCGTTCGCGGTGCTGGTGGTGACGCTGCTGTCGGCCGGGCTGCTCGGCCTGCTGATGCTCAACACCGCCCTCAACGAGGGGGCGTTCACGCTGTCCCGGCTGAAGAAGCAGACCACCGACGCCACCGACCAGCAGCAGACCCTCCAGCAGGAGATCGCCGCCCAGTCCGCGCCCGACGCGCTGGAGCAGCGCGCCCGCGAGCTCGGCATGGTCCCCGGCGGCGACCCGGTCTTCCTCGGCGCCGACGGCAGCGTCAACGGCAAGCCCAAGGCCGCCGAGGACAACCCGCCGGTGCCGCGCAGCAGCACCGACCCCTGGCAGCGCCCCGCCGGCGCGTCCGGCTCGCCCTCCCCGTCGCCCTCGTCGAACCCCGGCGACCCTGGCATCGACCTCGCGCCGGCGCCGCCGGTCTCCGCCTCGCCCGGGGCCGGGCGATGACCCGACCGCCCGGCGACCCGCACCGCCCCCGCCGCACCCGCGGATCCAGCCACGAGTACGCCAGGTCGGTGAGCAGCTGCACCACCACGTAGCCCGCCACCACCAGCAGCAGC
>NZ_JBSGDD010000026.1:0-77620 GCF_053602195.1 Kitasatospora sp. NPDC004531
ACGCGGGCACCGCGTCCAAGTCGCTGGCGCCGGGCGTCCGGCTGGCCTGGCTGGCTGCGCCTCGGCGGGCGAGTGGATGGTTGGGGGAATTCGCCTGCGGCGAATTCGTGGGCACGGCACGCATCGTTGGGGCGGGGCTCTGGCTTCGCTGCGCTCCGCCGACCTAGGGCATTGTCCCGGGCCTACGGCCCGTCAATCGAACGGCTTTCCTGTCTTTTCGGGCCAGTGTTCTCGCGGCCCTACGGGCCGATTGGCTAGAAGGGTTTCCCGGGCTGCGCCCGGGGGTGGGCGTTGACGATGTGACGCGGAATTCGGGTAGCGGCCCTTCCCTCCGGGGAGGCGGGGTGCCGGCCGGGGCCTGCGGCCCTCGGCGTTGACGATGCGTCGCGGACTTCCGGTACCAGTACAACCCCACCCCAGGGAGCCCTCCCCCGGTCCCGGCCGATGGCCGGTCCAGCCTTGCGGTTGCAGGGCTGACAGCCCATCCTCCGCCCCTGGGGCGGGGCCTGCGGCCCTAGGAGGGGCACCGGTGGGCCTCCGGTCCGACTCGGGCCTCCCCGGCCCGGTGGCGGGCCCTCACGAGCACCCCGCACGGCGGGCCCTGACGGGCCCTCGGGAGCGGACTCCCGATCGGAATCCGCAGCGAATCCGTTGGCGTTTCCCAGGATTCCGAACAGCTCTTTTCCACCGTTCCCAGGTGGGCATTGGAGGCGGACAGGCAACCTCACGGCAACCGTCCATCCTGGCTCTATTCGGCCGCACTCCACAGGCGGGAATTCGAATTCCCTGCCGCTCCCTTTATCGTGGCAATCTGCGCGCATTTCATGGCGCAGCGGCGGGGAGTAGAATTCGGGCACCTCGGAAAGGGGCGTACGGCCCTCCACACCGACACAGCGACCACCCTTCCCGAGGGTCCAGGAAATCCTTCCCAGCGCCACCCGGGCAATTCCCGGAACAGCGACACCAAACCGAACACCGGAACAGGGCGGGGCGCAGCGGGGCGGCCGCCATGACGGGCACAGCGGGGCGCGGCACCGAGCGGCCAGGACGGGGCACGGGCACAGCGGCCGGACAGCCGAGACGGGCACGGACGGGCCGCTGACGGCCGAGACGGGCACAGCGGGACGGCCTGACGGCCGACCAGGACGACGGCCACGGCCCCAACGGGGACGGCAGAGCGCGGCGCCGGACGGCTCGGACGGGGTGCCGAAGCAGCGGGGAGCCGCCGAGGCCGGCCAACCGGCGGACACGGCACCGGGCCGGGCGGCAGCGGGCCACCGAGGCCGGCCAACCGGCACCACCCGGTGGAACACGAGGTGCAACACACCCACCCGCCCCCAAGCCACATAACACCTGGCCAGACCCGCAACACGGCCCCGCGTCGCACCCCAGCCGGAACACCTCGCTGCACCCCGCACCCACCACCAGCCACCCGGCCAGCACCCGGCCGCCGAGCACCACCACCAGGACCACGCCCCCCGACAAAGCCGGCTCCGACACCGCTGGGTAAGTCAGTGTCGAACGCCGGCCTCCGTCCACGCGGCCGTGAGCTGGCGGTAGGCGTCGACGACGGCTTCACCCCGTTCTTCGCCCAGGACCACGGCGGTGGCCACCACCTTGACCGCCGGCAGGTCGAGCATCAACACCGCCACCACCTTCTCCAGGTCCGCGGCGACCAGCTCCACCGTGCGGGCCGAGGTGAAGATGTGGGTGCCCAGGACAACTTCCAGTGCCTCGCGCACCACGTCCGTGTCCGGGTCACCAGCCACCGTACGGCGCAGCACCAGCAGCACGTCCCACAAGGCCTCCAACTTCCAGGCCGGCAACGTGCACAACACCACCTGGCCCTCGCGGCCGTCCCCGGGCACCGCCTCGGCCAGGGTCTCGACGACCAGACCCGCCGTCCGGTAGGTGTCAGCGGGCAGCAGGTACCCGTTGTCACCCCGGTACGCGTTCACCGCCGTCACCGAGGCCAGCATCCCCAGCACCTCCCCGCCGAGGTAGGCCACATCCCGAACCCAACCCGGATCCCCGGGCAGCACACAGACACGATCCGGGCCAACACCACGCACACTCATCACCACCCCACCCTCCCAACACACCAGGACCCGGCGCAGCGAAACAGCCTGACGACCGCCCAGGACAACGCCAGAACAGCCACCCGGACCACCCCCGGGGCGGCCTGACAGCCACCCAACCACCCAGCGAGGGGCGTAGCGGCGCAGCCGGAACGACGAACAGCCCCGGACAACGGCACAACGACGCGGGCACGGCCATCGGGGACGGCGGCGGACAGCGACACGACCCGCACGGCAGCCAGCACCACCGGACGGCGAGGCAGCGCAGAGGGAGCCCGGACCACCGCCCCGGCCCGCGCACAGGCCCGGCCTGGACGGCGGACCCGGGCCAACAGCCGCCGAGCAGGCCCGGGACGGCGGCGCAGCGACGCGGGCACGGCCACCGGGAACGGCGGCGCAGCCAAGCCGGGCCCAGACGGCGGTCCCGGCCTGGACGAAACCGAACGCCAACCCTCGCCACCATCCCCTGACCGCAATTCCAACCCGAATTCACACCACCATCCAGCGACCAATCCGCCAAAACAACCCGACCGAATTACTGGCGAAATTCACCGCCCGAAAAAATAACCGCACCGCCGAACCACCCCCCGACCGGCCCCACCCCACCCTCTAACCCCACCCACCGTCACACACAGTCACCAAAGCAGCCACCCAACCCACCCGCCAGACGCCCCCAACAGGCACAACCAAAGGTCCAGACAACACGGTGTGTGGGGCCATTTCGCGCCCCAAAACACCAACAGGTCACACCCTGAAGCCCCTCGCCAGGTAGAGCCGGGGCGTGCAGCACTCGCTGGAGTGAACGGTGTCCGTTCTTCTATCTGCCGGATTCTCAACGGACTTGACTGCCTGGCGGCAGGTCTGTGCGGTGAGGGGTGGGTTTGGTGGATGCGGCGAGGGTGGAGGCGTGCTTCGTCACGGTCGCTGGCGAGGTGGTCCAGCAGCGCCTGGGGCGGGCGGCCGGGCAGGTGCGCTTCGAGGAGTTGGGTCCGGTTGCGGCGTTCCCGGTGGTGCCGGGGCGCAGCTGGGGTCCGGGCTGGTGGTGGTCCTCGACGACGGGGCGGCTGGTGGCGCACGGGTCGATGGCGATGCGGATGCAGTTGATGCTGCTGGACCGCGAGCGTTCGGTGACCGCTCTGGCGGGACGGCCGGTGCGGCTGCTGTGGCGCGAGGACGATGGCACGGTGCGTTCCTGGGTGCCGCAGCTGTTCGCCCGGTACGCGGACGGCGGGGCGCTGCTGGCCGACTGCCCTGCCGTCCCGGGTGCGGGCGGGCCGGCGGCGCAGCGGGCTGCGCGGGTGCTGGCTCAGGTGTGTGAGGGCGTGGGGTGGGTGTATCGGCGGTTGGAGCCGCCGTCGCCGGTGGTGGCGGCGGCGAATGTGCGGTGGCTGGCCGGGTACCGGCATCCCCGGTTCGGGGCTGACGGGGTACTGCGTGAGGCGGTGCTGGCGGCGTTCGCGCGGCCGAGGGCGTTGGCGGAGGGGGTCGCGGCGGTGGGTGTGCCGTTGCGGGCGGGGCCGATGGTCTTCCATCTGCTGTGGTCCGGTGCTCTGTCCGCGGAGTTGGCGGATCGGCCGTTGGACGCCGGGACCGTGGTGGGCCGGGGGGTGGCGGCGTGAGCGGCGGGTCGGGCCGGCGGGTGCTGGCGGTGGGCGCGCACATCGTCTTCGACGGGCGGGCCTGGCAGGTGGTCGGAGTGGAGGGGCAGCTGGTGCGGCTGGCTGGCGAGCGGGGCGAGGTCGCCACCGTGCTGGCTGGGCACCTGGTGGCGGCGCAGGACTTCGTGGTGACCAGCGCGCGGCCGCAGGCGGGGGTGCCGCAGTGGGGGCTGTTCCAGACGGTGCCGGTACGCGAGCAGGAGAAGGCGCTGGCCTGGCAGCGGCACATCCAGGAAGTGGAGTTCGGGCTCGTCGGCGGGGAGGGCGCGGCGGGGGTGCCGCGGCCGCAGTACGACCCGCTCTCACGCACGCTCGCCGAGCGGGAGCAGGCCAAGGCCGACGAGCTCACCGCGCTGGGGTGGGAACGTGTCGCTGTCAGCACGGTGCAGCGGATGCGGTTGAACTACCGGCGCCAGGGGCTGTGGGGGCTGGTCGACCACCGCACCACCAAGCCGGTCAGCCGCACTGGGCGCGCCGACGAGAAGGTCGTCGCCGCGGTGTTGGAGGCGCTGCGGCGCCAGCGCGGCCGTTCCAAGGGCACGGTGAAGGGGTTGATGCAGCTCACCCGCCAGGTGCTGGACGAGCGGTACGGAGTGGGGGCGGTGAAGCTTCCGGCGCAGGCGACGTTCTACCGGCTGGTGAAGGCGCTGGCCGACCCCGCCGAGTTGCCCGGGCGGCCCGCGCGCACCGCCACTGCCTCACCAGGGCGGCCGTTCACGCCGGCGGCGGCGCTGCGGCCGGGCGAGCAGGTCATGCTCGACTCCACCCGCCTGGACGTCATGGCCGTCTTCGCCGACGGCACCACCGGCCGCCCGGAGCTGACCATCGCGATGGACGTCGCCACCCGCTCCATCCTGGCCGCCGTCCTGCGCCCGGCGAGCACCAAGGCTGTCGACGCGGCGCTGCTGCTCGCCGAGATGGCCGTCCCGCACCCGCTTCGCCCCGCCTGGCCCGATGCGCTGGCGTTGTCGCGCGCGCCCGTGCCGTACGAGGACCTCCTGGACGCGGACTCCCGCCTGGCCGCCGCCGCGGGCCGCCCAGTGGTGGTGCCGGAGACCGTGGTCGTCGACCGCGGCCGGATCTTCCTGTCCGCGGCATTCCTGGCCGCCTGCGAGAGCCTGGGCATCAGCGTGCAGCCCACCCCGCCCCGGCGCCCCACCGCCAAGGGCCACGTCGAGCGCGCCTTCGGGTCCGTCAACACCCTGTTCTGCCAGCACGTCGCCGGCCACACCGGCTCCAACGTCCTGCGCCGCGGATCCGACAGCCAGCGCGAAGCCGTGTGGAGCGTCGCCCAACTGCAGGACATGCTCGACCAGTGGATCACCACCGAGTGGCAGAACCGCCCCACCGAGGGACTGCGCCACCCCTCGATGCCCGCCACCGCCCTGACCCCGAACGAGATGTGGGGCGCCATGCTCGGCGCCACCGGGCACGTGCCGCTCCCCCTGAGCGGCGACGACTACATCGAACTGCTGCCCGTGGTCTGGAAACCGATCACCGAGCGCGGCATCCGCCTGAACCACCGCACCTACGACCACCCCGCGCTCAACGACTACCGCGGCCAGCCCTCCAGTGTCACGGCGCAGCAGGGCCGGTGGGAGGTCCACCACAACCCCCACGACGCCCGCCGGATCTGGGTCCGCCTCGGCGGGGGCGGCTTCACGCCCATCCCGTGGATCCACGCCGGCCACGTCCACCAGCCTTTCGGCGACCAGCTGTGGCAGCACCTCAAGGACACCGTCGCCCGGCGCGGGGACCGCGACCGGCACGAAGCCGACCTCGCCCAGGCCCTCGACGACCTCCTGCGCCGCGCACGCACCGGCACCGCCCACCCCCGCGAACACGCCCTGATCACCCGCCACGCACCCGCCGCCCTCCCCCACGGCACCGACGGGCCTACCGGGCCCGACACCGTGGATGACCCGGGCGGGCAGGCAACGAGGCGCGGTGAAACGAGGCCGCGGAAGCGGACAACCGCTGCAGGAAACGCCGGCCCCGGGCAGCAGCCGAACGATCGCGGGCACGCCGTTCCGCGGCCACGGCCGGCCGGCGCCGCACGGGCCGGGACGGCGGCCGGGGAAGACGAGGCCCCCGCGGCGCTGTTCGACGCCACCGCACCGTGGCCCACACCGGTGCCGCCCCCGGGAAGTCCGGCCCCGGGCGGTGAGGACGACGAGGACGGCCTCGACGACGCCGGTCCCGGCTGGGACGACGCGGACGACCTGGACGCCGCAGACGCGGGGGACGCCGGCTTCGGGCTGTTCGACGCCGCCGAGGAGGCGCAGCAGTGGTGACCCCGACCGCCCGTCAGCCCGCGGCCCAGGCCGGGAGCGCAACGCCCACCACCTGGGAGGAATGGCGGCGCTTCGTCGACCGCAAACGACCCGCACCGCCCTCACCCGAGGGGCCCCGGCGCAGCGCCGCCCAGCGGCTGGCCTACCACTCCCGGTTCGTCGTCGTACGCACCCCGGCCCTCGACAAGATCACCACCAGCGTGCGCACCCTCACCTTGCTCGGGCGCCACCAGGACGGCACCGCCCGCCCCGGACTGATCGTCACCGGGCCGCCCACCACCGGCAAGAGCACCGCCCTCCAGGAAGTCGGGCGCACCTACGAGCTGCACCAGCGGTCCCTGTCCCACACTCCCGTCCCCGGGCGGGCGCCGGTCGCGTACATCCTGGTGCCGCCCGGAGCGAGCGCCAAGAGCCTGGCCGCCGAATTCGCCCGCTTCGTAGGACTGCCGGTCGGCCCGCGTATGACCCAGGCCCTGCTCACCGCGACCGTCTGCAGCATGTACACCAGCCTGGGGGTGAGCCTGGTCCTGGTGGACGAGATCCACCGCCTCAACCCCCGCACCACAGGCGGCGCCGAAGCCGCGGACTTCCTCAAAGACCTCTCCGAACGGCTGCCCGCCACCTTCGTGTACGCCGGCGTCGACGTCACCGACACCCCGCTGTTCTCCGGTGTTCGCGGCGCCCAGCTCGCCGGGCGCGCCTCGCTGGTCGACTGCGACCCCCTGCCCGCCCGCCACGGCCACCAGACGCCGTTCCGTTCCACCGTGGCCGCGTTCGAGAACGCCCTCGACCTCACCGCCCACCGCCCCGGCTCCCTGCGCCGCCTGGCCCCCTACCTGCGCGAGCGCACCGCAGGCCGCATCGGCAGCCTCTCCCGCCTCATCCGCGAAGCCGCGATCACCGCCATCGTCGACGGGACCGAGAAGATCACCAAGACCTCCCTCGACGCGATCACCCTCGACCACCTCGCCGAAGAACACCACCGCCCCACCCACCGGGCCCGACGCCGACCGCCCGGCCCGAGGTGAGCACCCGCCCGGGCCGGGCAGCGCACCCCGCGCTGCCGGCCCCTGTGCCCACCACCCAGGACGTCCGGCCCCTGCCGGCGGAGAGCACCGCCTCCTGGCTCGCCCGCCTCGCCGAAGCCCACCACCTGCCCCCGCCTTACCTCCTGGACGGACTGAACATCACCACCACCGGCCGCCCCGGCCACACGCCAGGAGGATCCGAGATCCACCTCGACCACACGGCGCAGCACCACCTCGCCGCGTTCACCCGCGTCCCCCACCACCACCTCACCCGTGCCCTGCCCCGCCTGAACGCCCTCCCCCCCAGTCACCGCCCGCCCCGGCCACCCAGGCGGCCACGCCACCTGGCAAAGGCTCGAAGCCCACGAGGCACCCGCGCGGGCCTGCTCCGCCTGCACCCTGCGCCGCACCCACGGCACCACCAGCCGGGCCCTGGCCTACCTGCCCGACCACACACGGCTGTGTCCGCACCACCACCGCTGGGCCGCGGGCCCCCACCACAGCCTCGATACCGCCGCGCTCCCCGAACTCACCCGCGCCCACGCGAGCCACCAGCGCCTACAACGCCGCGCGGACACCGCGGACGCCTGGACCTGGGCCACCACGATCACCACCCGCTGGCACGACCACTCCACCCACGCCACCCTCACCGCCCGCTGGCAGCACCGCCGACACCTCCTCCACGCCACCAACCCCGGTGTGCAGCCCGTGACCGGCTCCTGGACACTCCTGGCCCGTGACGCCGTCACCTACCCCGAAACCGTCACCCTCGCCCGGACCCTGGCCACCACTGGACTGTTCCCCGCACCCCGCCACGGCCGCCCCCACCCAGCCGTCCACACCTTCCTCAACACCACGGCAACCGCGCTCGGCCTGCCCCGCCTCACCCCACCACCCCGTGACCTCCTCACCACCTGGACCCGACACCACACCCGATAAACCAAGGCCAACCCAACGTCAGCCACCCCCAGCCCACCCAGGCGCACACAGGGCTCTCATTCAGACTGCGGGAATCCCCACCACTTCTCATGGCATCCGCAAGTTCTCGATCAACCACTAAAACCCCCAGGTCAACCAGCCAAGGCAGCCAGCCGGCGGCATCCTTCAGAACCGGCCCCACCCTCGAACACGACCCCCGCCACGGCCCGGTTCTTCTCAACCAACCCATCAACCCCCAGCCCGGAAACAAGGCTCCTCAGCCGATCACCGACCCGCCACAAACACCAACAGGTCACACCCGGCGGCCCTTCGCCGGGTAGAGCTTGGCGTGCAGCACGCGGTCCTCCCACCACGGATCGTCCGGAGGGGAGACCAGCGCGGCCACCTGCTCGCGTTTGGTCGGGGCGGGCAGCAGCGGGCCCAAGTCCTTGACGGTGCGGTCCTGTTCGCACTGCGGGCACTCAAGCCGAGCCGGGCCGGCCTTCTCTCGCAGCTCCAGCTTCGTGCCCTCCTTTCCGCCGATCGAGCCCCGGCACGTCCAGCACGGGCGCAGCGCGGCGTTCGCCGCCCGGGCCGCCTCCAGCTGCTCCTGGGCCTCCCGCTCCAGGCGTTCCTCGCGTTCCTGGTGGCAGGTCCAGCAGCGGCCGCCGGGTTGGCGGTTCCACTCCACGCGGTTGCCATCGGGGCTGCAGTGCCAGGTGCTCTCCTTCTTCGGGACGTTGCCGCAGTCGGCGCAGGCGAGGGTGCGCATCCAATCTCGGTGCTCCTGGCGGGCCTTCTGGCGCTGGTTGTAGGCGGCGCGGTTGTTCGGGTTCTCCAGGGCGTCGAGCAGGGAGTGCCGGCCGTAGCGTCACCAGACGGGGCCGAGGGGCCGCGGGTGGCCAGCAGCTCCAGGGTGGTCGCGAGGACGGGCACGGCGTCGTCGTACTCGCGCCAGCCGTCGTCGTTGCGTCGCGGACCTCCCTGCAGCCGCCGTCACTTGCATGGCGGGCGGTACGGCGTGCCGGGGAAGTAGCGGTGCCACTGGTCGGCGGTGATGGTGCCGCCGACCAGGTCGCAGAGGCGGGCGGTGACTCGGTCGATGTCGGGGTCGATGATGTAGGCCCTGCCCTTCTCGCCGTCGTAGGAGTTGTCGGCGGCCTTGTCGATGAGGAGCGCCTGCCCGTCGGGGCTGAACGTGGCAGCTGCGATGACACCGGGGAGGGTCGGCGCGCCCATTTCGCTGGCGGCGGGCGGATCCTCTACCCGCCACAGGTGGAACTGGCCGACGAGGGGATCGGTGCGCCGGAGCGCCTTGGTGAAGCTGGCGAGCAGACGGCCGTCGGGGCTGAACCCGACCGCGCCCGGTTGTTCGGTGGTGAGTGCGTTGGTCTTCGTGGGGCGGTGGATGTCGGAGACGTCCCACAGGTCGATGGTCTTGTCGGTCGTCACCGCCAGGGTCCGTCCGTCAGGGCTGAGCGTCAGGCCGTTCACGATGCCGTTGGGGAGTTCGGCGTGGTCGGGATGAGCGGGGTCGGCGAGGTTCCACAGCTGGACGGACTTCGGGTTCTGGGACGTGCTGCCGGTGGCGATGGCGAGCAGGTCCGTTGTCCTGCTCTCGAACGCGACGCTGTCACCGATCGGCAGTGCGGGCGAGGTGACGGGTCGGCGGGGATCGCTGAGGTCCCAGACCTGGATCGTCGGGTGGAGCCCCTGTTGGTCGATGGACACCAGTTTCCGCTTGTCGAGGAGGAGGCGGCCGGGCGGCTGCGGGGACTGCACGGTGAACAGCGGCTTCGCGGCGTTCGGGTCGCCGACGTCCCACAGATGGATCAGCCCGTCGCTTCCGTTGAGGGCGAGGAGTCCGCCTGCCAGGGCCACGTGGGCGTCCCAATGCTCTCCCTTGCTGTGGGGGACGAAATCGGCGATCTCGTTGAGCGTGTTCCCCGGCGCCGGGTGGTCGGGGTCGGTGATGTCCCAGAGCCGCGCCGAGCCACCCTCGATGTATGAGAGCAGGGTGCGCTCGTTGACCATCAGGACGTTCGGAGCGTTCAGCGTGCCGGACGGACGGAGGTCGTAGGGCCCGGTGGTCCGCCACAGCCGGTACGTCTGCCCGTGGCCGTTGGCGGTGAGGGCATCGGTGGCCCAGGCCAGGACGCGGCCCTCCGGGGAGTAGCCGCCGTCCGTGTTGGTGTTGGGCAGGGTGGAGTCGATGGGAGGGTACCAGTGCCGGATGTCCGGTTCGGCGCCTGCGCTGAACAGGGACCCGCGGTCGCCGATCTGGACCGAGGTGAGTATCCCAGGGGTGGGGAATTCGGCCAGGACGACCGGCTGGTGCGGGTCGGTGATGTCGACGGTCGCGGCATGGCCGAGCTGGTGTCCGTCGTCGTTGGAGGCCCCGAGGGCCAGGGTCCGGCCGTCCGGGGAGAACACGACTGTCGCCACGACCTGTCCGGAGTCGATTTCCACGGGGGAGGCCGAATCGGGCGGATCCTCCTCGTAGGGGGTGACCAGGCGGGGCTTGGCCGGGTCGGTGGCGTCCCACAGCCGCACGCCGTCGTGAGAGGTACCGACAGCAAGGAGCGGTCCGCGTGGGCTGAAGGCCAGTGAGTAGGGGTGGCTGTTGTCGAGTACTGCGGAGCGCGTGGGGTTGGCGAGGTCGGCGATGTTCCACAGCTCGGCCGCGTAGTTGCTGTCGGCCGCGTTGACGGCGAAGGCGAGAAGGTTCCCGTCCGAGCTGAACGCGACGCACTGGGCCGTACCGGTGCCCGGTGGGATGGCACCCGCCCGGACCGGCTGGCGGGGATCGGTGAGGTCCCACAGCTCGGAGCGGTCTTCGGCAACCGCTGCCAGCGCGTGGCCGTTCGGGCTGAAGGCCAGGCAGCCGTGGGTGTTCGCCAGGATGGCGACGGCAGCGGGGCGGGCGGGGTCGGAGACGTCCCACAGTTGGACGGAGTCGTCGGTGTTCGCGGTGGCCAGGAGCCGGCCGTCACGGCTCAGAGCGAGCGTGGAGTCGTGGGTGTCGATCAGGCCCACGGGCCGGGGGCGGCGGGGATCCGAGAGGTCCCAGAGCCTGGCGGTGTGATCGCGGCCGCTGCTGACGAGCAGGTGCCGGTCGGCGTTGAAGGCGAGCGTCCGGACTGTATCGGTATGTCCGTTGATCGGCGTGTAGTACGGGGCGAGTGCGGCGTTGTAGATGCTGCTGCGGGCCTCAGGGGTGTCGGCGATGTGGCGTGCGGAGAGGGCGAGTTGGAGGGCGAGGGTGGGGTCGGTCGTCCGGAGGCGGTCGGCTGTCTGGGCGGCGACCTTGGAGGCCAGGAGGTCGCGCTGTTCGCCGGCGACCCGGTTCTGCCAGACGGCCGCGCCCACTCCGGTGACGGCGATCAGGAGCAGCACGGCGAGGGTGGCGGCCAGGGCGCGCAGGCGGGTGGTGCGGCGGCGGGCGGTGCGCTGTTCGGCGCTCTGCCTGGTCAGGCTGGCCGTCACGAACTCCCGGGCCACCGGGATGGTGCCGTGCCGTTCGGCGGACTCCTCGATCCACTGGCGGGCGGCGGCGAGCCGCACGCCCCGGTAGAGCGCTCCCTCGTCGCGGCCGTCGCGCTCCCATGCCTTCGCGGCGTCGTGGAGGCGTTGGCGGACCACAAGGCCGGCGCGATCCTCCCGGATCCAGTCGGCCAGCCGTTTCCAGGCGTGCAGCACGGCCTCGTGGACAAGTTCGGCGTGGCCGTCGTCCACGACGACCAGTCGGGCATGGACGAGCGCGTCGAGGGCTGCGGGGGCGGCCGGGTCGGTGTCGAGGCCGAGGTCGGTGAGCGGGGCGCGGCGGCGGGTGTCCTCGGCGCCGTCGACGAGGTGCACCAGTTGCAGCAGGATCTGCTGGGCGGCCTGCTGCTCCTCGGGGGCGAGGGCTTGGTAGGTGTCCTCGGCGGTCTGCCGGACGGCGTGCCAGATGCCGCCCGATGCCTGGTAGCCGGTCAGGGTGAGGATTCGGCCGGTGCGTTTTTGCCAGGTGGCCAGCAGGGCGTGCGACAGCAGGGGAAGCGCGGCCACGGCGTCGCGCCGTTCGTCGCTCCTGGTGCGGAGGTCCTGGAGGAGGAGGTCCACGAGGCCCTGTTCCACGCGCAGTCCGGCGAGCAGTGCGGGCTTTTCGACGGCGTCGCGCAGCTCCTCCGGGAGCATCGGGCCGACCAGGACCTGGCTGGTCTTCAGCGCGGTGTGCAGGGCCGGGTAGGCCGCGCAGTGCCCGTAGAAGTCGGCGCGCAGTCCGATCAGGACCACGGCCCGCGGGGGGCTGCCCTGCTCGGTGCGCGTGCAGAGGGCGGACAGCGCGCGGATGAACGCCTCGCGTTCCTGTTCGTCCTTGCAGGCGGTGAACAGTTCCTCGAACTGGTCCACTGCCAGGAGCAGGCGGGGCGCCTCCGTCGGCGGGTCGGCGATCGACTCCGGGCACGTGGTCAGGGCGTCGAGGAGGGCTTCGCGAGCGGACCTTCGCCGCCTCGCCCAGGACAAGCCGGTCAAGGTGCGGACAGACCGGTACGGCGAGGCGGAGGTGCCGGCCTGGGGCGTTTCCCTGCGCGTCACGCAGGAGTTGGGCCTGGACCCCGGCGGGTACGCGCAGCGCAAGGACACGGTGATCACCGGCCTTCTGGCCACCGGCCCCGAATGGGCCGAAGACGCCTGGAACGCCGAGCCGGTCGCCGACCGGTTCGGGTTCCGCGACGAGCGGGCCGACCCGGGACCGTGGCCGGTGGCCCTGACGAAGACCGGCCGCACTGGCACTGCACGCCGCTGGAGGGAGTCGGCCCGCTGTGCTTCGGGATGAGCCCGCAGCAGGTGTCGACCGCCCTGGACGGCGAGGCGCCGACCGAGAGCTGGGGCCACCGCCCCTTTCCCGCGGACGGCCCCTGGGCGGATCAGGGCGCTCCCGAAGAGTGGCACATCAGTCAGGAGTACTACGCCCGGGCCGGGGTGAGCACGCACTACCTCTACGCGTCGCAGACGCGCAGCGGTAGTGCACTGGTCCAGGTGAGCGTCCACGGCCGCACCGGCCCCCAAGCCCTCTTCGACGGGATCGAACTGATCGGCCGCAAGCCCTCCGCCGTCGATGTCGACATCAACCGCTACGTCCGGGACCGCGACCTGGACCTGCGCGGCGGCGGCAACTTCGACTCCAGACCGGGCGAGTCCGAGGTGTGGGTACGGGCGGAGCGGGCCGGAGACGCCTCGGTCGGCGCGGCCTCCTTCTGCGTCAAGGACCTGGAGTACCGCGGCTGACACCGCATCCAGAAGCTCGGCGAGAGTGCCCTTTCACACCACCCGCACGAGCCGGTCGCCCCGCTCCAGTACCACCCCGCGCAGGCCCGGCAGCTCCAAGACGCGGGCACCGTTGCTGGCGGCCGCCGCCAGGACCTACGCGAGGAGTGGCCCTCAGCCCCGTACCGCCGCCCAGGCCGCCGACGCCCTTTCCCATTCAGTCGCGGGCCAGGCCGGCGGCCGACTACAGACCCGGGCATGGCCGGCACCACCGCCTACGAGCAGGCGCAGCAGCAGAGTGTCCGGGTGCCGGGCCGGTGCGCGGTGCCGTGGGGCGTGTGCCCGGGGCGCGGCGCGGCCCTGGCGTCGAATCCCGAGCGCGGGACCTGGTGTATGGACCCCTCGTGCCTGAACACGTGGCCCTACGGCCGGATGGGCGCCGCCCGTGTGGAGCCGGCCACCCGCACCGTCCGGGGCGAGGACGGCGGCCGGGGCATCGTCTGCGACGGCCACACCCGCGCTGCCCGCATCCACATCACCGACGGCAGATCACACCCCGCACCGAGTAGGCCCGGGGGCCTGTCCGGACGCGGCGTCGCACCGGCCGTAGCAGCATGGCGGGGGCGGCCCGCACCGGGTGGTGCGGGCCGCCCCTGTCCCGTGCCGGCCGACCGGTCAGACGTTGTACCGGCCGACCTCCAGGAAGTACCGCATCTCCTCCGGGGTGCCCTCGAAGGCCTTCAGCGCCGCCGCGCGCAGCGCGTCACTGCTGGCCGGGTCGGCGACGATCCGCATGATCGCCACGCGGTCGTCCTCGGCCTGGGCGAGTCGCAGGCCCGTCTGCAGGAAGTACGTGCGGTCCGCGGCGGTGCCGTCGAGCGCCTTCTGCGCCTCGCGCTTCACGGCCTTGCCGGAGGCGGGATTGGCGAGGATCGTCGCGATCGCGACCAGGTTGTCCTCGTCCTGCGCGATCCAACGCCCGGTCTTCAGGAAGTATCGCAGGTCGTCGACGGTGCCGTTGAGCGCCTTCTGCGCCTCGCGGTTGACGGCCCTGCCGGTGCCGGGGTCGGCGATGATGCGCAGGATCGCGATCCGCAGGTCGTCCTCCGACATCGTGTCGTACGGCGAGTCGGCGTCGGTGGTCGCGACGGCGGCGGTGCCGGACGGCGAGGACGTGCCGGTGGCCGCGGTGGCCGGAGTGGACAGCAGCAGGATGGGCGCCAGGGCGCCGGTGGCCACCGCGAGTGCCGCACGGGACAGCTTCATGAATCCCCCAGAGATCGAGTGCCTGCCAGGCAGGCGCCCGGCCCCGGGAAGCGGGGCGGGCAGTGAATCCCCCTCTGCGCGAGCGCCGTTCCCCGGTGCGGACATCGTGGCAGGAGAGGGCGGCCCGGTTCATCACAAGATCACGCCAATCTTCACCCCGATCTTGCCACTGGTCGGCGTCCCCGGCAGCACCTGGGCGGCGGCGCAGCACGGCACGATGGCGGCGGGCAACGACGCACCACCACCGCGCCCCGAGGGGACTCGGTGGCGGCCCCGCCCCGCCAGTTCACTGCGGTGGGCGGGCGTCGGGGCGTCACTCCTCGTCGGTGGCAGGCGGGGTGAGCGGGCGGCGCCCCGGTCGACCGGGGCGCGGGCGGGACGGCGGGTGGAGTCGCGAGCAGGGCCGCCGGCTCGGCGACGGTCCGGCCCGGACGGCGGCGGGGCGGCGGCGGCGTCAGCATCAGCGGTCATGAGGCATCCTCCCAGGTCCGCTCGCAGTCCTGACGCCAGATCAGGGCGATGTGCCGCGAGGACCCGCTGTCGAAGACGTCGGCGGAGGCCGAGCTCACCGACAGGTCCGGCTGGCCGGGCACCTGCACACGGGTCAGGACGGCGTGGTGCAGCGGCACCCAGGCGTCCGGGGCGGAGAACCCGTCGAGCTCCACCACGCCGAGGACGTCGTCGCGGCGCAGCGTCGGGTCGTTGAGGGTGACGGTGGTGCCGTCGGGGAGAGTGAGGACGGCTGGCTCGGCGGGTGTGCCGGGGTGGTGGTGGGTGGTCTTGCCGTGGCGGTGGAGCCAGAGTTCGACGGCAGCCGTGTCGAAGCGGGGGCTGGTGTCGGCGCCGGCGACGGGGCGGGGGAAGCCGGGGTGGTGGCGGTGCCAGGTGGCCACCGCGATCCGGCCGACGCCGGCGGCCGGGGTGGGGCCCCGGCCCGGCCGGAGGGATTCTGTCGGTCAGCAGGCCGGCCGGGGGGTCTCGCCGAGGTGCGGGACGGGTTCGGCGGTGGCGGCCCGGCGCAGCAGGTGCAGGAGGCGGTCGGCGGTTCCGGGCGGGGTGGGGGCGCGGTGGCGGCCGGTGGTCGGGTCGAGGTCGCCGCGCCACAGGGTGACGAGCATCGCCAGGCGGTGCACGCGCTGGAAACCGTCCGGCAGGAGCCGGGGGTGGTCCACCCTCAGGCGGCGCAGGGCGCTGTGGAGGGGGCCGAGGTCGTCGTCCAGAGCGCCACGGTGCGGGTGGCGAGGGTGTCGGCGAGGTCGGCGAGGGCCGGGCCGGGTTCGGCGGTGGCGGCGGGCGCGCCGGGGGTGCGGGGGCCGGTCAGGCGCGGCGTGCGGTCGTAGAGGGTGGTGCCGTCGCGGTCGAGGACGGTGATGCGGGCGGCGGCCGGCCGGCCGGACCGGCCCGGTGCCGGGGGTGGGGCGGTGGGTGTAGGTGACGGCGAGGACGGCCAGGCGCTCGTCGGCGTGGAGGCGGGCGGCCTGTTCGGCGGCGGCGCGGGCCTGCTCGGCGGCCTGCTGCTGGCGGGCGCGCAGGTGGTGGACGTGGGCGCAGGCACCGCACAGCAGCCAGCCGTCGATCTGCGTGCAGGGGGTTTCGGGGCGGGCGCCGCACTGCTCGCAGGCGCGGGTGCCGGTGGTGCGGCGGGCGGCGGCCGCGGCGAGCTGAGCGCCGGTGGCCGGCGTCGGCACGGACTCGCCGAGGTCGAACAGGTCGAAGGTGCCCTTGCGGCCGTGCGGGCCGGTCGCGGTGATGCGGGCGCGCACCGGGCCTCCGGGCTGGCGGGGCAGGTCCAGCTCGGCGAGCTGGGTGCGGGTGACCAAGTGCGGCGGCAGGTCGCCCCACCAGGTGTACGACGGGACCGGCTGCACGGGCTCCGGCATGGTGATGGTGCCTCCCCTTGTGTGGTTTGTTCGGTTCAACGGCGGCCGCCGCCGGGGTGGTGGCGGCCTGGCGGGTGGTCAGCTGCGGAAGGGCCACGCTTCGGCCATGTCGTCGAGGAGGACGTCGGGCAGGACGCCGTTCCATGCCTGGGCGACGGCCAGGGGCCGGCGGGTGAGCAGCTCCGCGAGGACCAGACCCTCGGGCTGGCGGGCCAGGATGTAGCGGGGGCCGGGCCAGCTGTCCGGGTCGCGGTCGTGGGCGGTGCCGTGCCCGTGGTGGCGGTACAGCACACGCAGCTGCCGCTCCCGGGCCCGGACGAACGCGGCCAGGGTGTCGGTGTAGCCGGGGTAGGTGATGAGCGGGGCGAGAACGTCGAGGACGGCACCGGTCAGCTCGGCGTCGTGCGGCCGAGGGCCGGCCAGGTGGTGGAACAGCTCCAGCACGTCGGCCGGCGCGGTCGGGGCCGGGGTCGGGGCCGCCCGCTCGGGTTCGGGCGGTGTCGGTCCCGGCGGGACCGCGAGGCCGCCGTCGCGGGCCTCGACACGGGCCCGCTCGGCGTACTCGGCGAGGCGGGCCTGCACGGCGTCGCAGGCGGCCATCCATCCGCTGTCGAAGTCGTCGGTGCGCCCGTCGGGGCCGCACCAGGTGGTGCTTTCAACGCCGGCCACGGCCCGGTCGAGGACGTCGTACTCCAGCCGAGCGATGGCGGCCGACGCCTGCTCGGAGGTGTGGCCGGCGGCGGTGAGGAGTGGGTCAGCAGGGCACGGTCGTAGCCGTGCAGTGCGGCCTCCAGGAGATCGGACACGGGGCGGGCGGCCCGGTGTGTGCGGGCCGCCCTGGGACAGGGGTGCTACTGGTCGGTGTGGCAGTCATGGCCGGCCTCGACCCAGTCGCCATCCGCGAACCGGGCCTCCAACACCCGGCCACAGGCACCGCACTCGGCGCGGCCGTCCCAGCCGATCTCGGGTCCGTCGCCCTCGTCACAGTCGTGATCGGCCAGGGCGCCGTCCTCGAACAGCACGTCCCCGCCGTCGCCGCACCACCCAGCCGCTCAGAGAATCTGCGGCAGAAGCAGACCACACGAATACGAACGACCGTGGCCTACGCCGTGTGTGAGCGCATCCACGAACGCCGCCGGGTCGGTGACCTCCAGTGTCCCGCTGACCTCGGCACGGTCGATGTGAAGTCCCCTGCATGAGCCCTGGGTACTCGTGGCTGCTGGCATGCTGCGCACACCAAGTCCCTCCGGGCTGGCCTGGGCACCGATCCGCACAATTCCCCGGGAATCACGCCGGGGTTCACCGAGCCCCTGAAGCCGCTTCGTGAACCACTCACGGGCGGCCTCCGGCCCCTTCCGGCTGATCCGCCTACCCCGCCCGCCCTGCTGACTCACGCAGCTGACAGGCTGAACAACAGCGCGAAAAGCGAACACATCCCCCTCCACGAACCTACGGCTGACGATACGGACGACAGGGCGCTCGACCATCGCCCGGCTCGGGATGTTCGTCCAGTCCGGCGCCACCCTCGACTGAACAATCATGCGCAGCAGATTCGCGTCGAGATCTGCCGTCCAGTCCGACAGAACCCGCAACGAGGACCTCATGCTCGAACGCCCGCTGCCCCAGCCGGTGAAGCCCGACATCACAGCTCGACTCAAGTTCCGTGAATCGAGCAGAACTTGAGCAACGTAGGGGTGATCAAGATCGAGCACAAGGGTGCTCCGACACGCAGTGAAGTTCCGGCCTCGCGGGCCAGCTGGCAGCCTCCCCGAACCAGGCAGACCGCCCGGGGGGACACTGCCCCGAGCCGGCGGCGAGCCTTCCTGCTCGCCGTAGGCAACCCTCCACAACTCGAAGACCTGCTCCGACTGAGTATCGAGGAACCCCTCCCGATCACGGCCACCGGAACCGGCCCACGACCGCCCCGCAAGGAAGACCGCCACTCTCATGACGGCATCACAGCGCGGCAGTCGATCCTGCGTAAGTACGTTGTGCACCGTCGTGTGCCCGACCCCCGCGCCCTCCGCGATCTCCCGCACCGAGGGACCACCCGCATCACGGTGAAGTGCGCGCAGCATCTCGTTCAGCTCGCGCAGCGCTCCCAGCGGCAGGACAGGCCTACGCAGGACACCTGACCTCCCCACCGTCCTACCGCCCCTCTTCATCAAGCTGCCGCCCCACCGCCCGGCCGTCCCTCCCCCAAGAACCACAACCCGCCGAACGTCTGCGCCGCACACGCGCAGCACGCCACCGCACACGCGCCCAGCGGGCGCACCCCAGGATCCCGGCGAGCACAAGCCCGGCAACAACCTCATTCACAATGCCCACGCGGCCAGACTCCCGCCCCGTACCACCGAAACGGACAGTCACGGACAGCACAGACCCCACGGACACCACCATCCTGCCGCCGCCGTCAACCACCAGCCCCACAGGCGAGCCCGTCCCGGCGCGGAGGGCACCTACGACACAGCTGCGCGATACAGGGCTCTCATCGAAGCTGCGGAAAACCCCCACTACCTCTCACGTGATTCGATGATTCTCAAACAACCACGCAAACACGCAGGCCATGCAACCCGAGCCCACCACCGACCACGCCAGCAGAACCAGCCTCCATACCCAACCACAAAAACCACCCACCCAACACTTCTCGACCAACCCGCAAAACCCCAACCCACAAACAAGATCAACCAGCGATTCACCAACCCGCCACAGCCGCCGAGGAACGGCTGCGGCGGCCGCCCTTCAGGGGCGGCCGCCGCAGGTGCCGAGATATGCCTGAGCCTCGCTCAGCCGTCAGTAGTCGCTAGGAACTCCTTCATCCTCGGTCTTGATCATCGTGTCCGCCCCGGGTCGCAGTCGGCGTCGGCGGCAAGGTACTCGTTCTCTGCGAGGTAGCGTTCGGCAGCACTGATCAGCTCCTGTGCGTCCTCTCGCGTTCCGCATGCCTCGCACATCCGCATCTGCCAAGCGGCCCTCGATCGGGGGAGCCATTCAGCGGCGTTCTCTGCAGAGAGCCGACGGGGCAATCGCAGTGCATCAATCCAGTCCCGCACGCTCCTCCGAGAATAGGAAACCCCTAGGTAGGCATGCCTGAAGTTCATGGCAGCCAAGTAGAGTTTAATCGCGGAAATTTCTTCACAACGCTCTGGGATATCCGGATTCTCTTCGCGCAGAATTTCCAGATAATCGGCTGCGTCTGGATCGCCGGACCGTGCTGCGGCGCGCCACCAGGAAACAGCCAACCGTTCCAGACCAAGACGTTCGAACTCTTCTGCGATCCGCCGCTCCAGGGATCCGTCTCCTCCGGCCCCGCCCGATGCCCGATCGATCCAGTGCCCGAGCAGGTCGTAGAGGGATCGTGCCTCCGGTCGCCCCACCGGAGCGGCCCCGTAGCCCGGGCGCACCGGTGGCAGGGGCCCCGGTAGCGGCCGGAGGCCGGCGGAGGGGTCCTCCGCCGGCCGCTGGCTGTCGGATGCGCCCCCGAAGGGGGCGCGGCCCGCAGGCCGCGCCCCTCCGGTGCGCGCTCCCCACGGACCGCCGAAGCGGTGCGCGGGGTCGGAGCTGATAACGGTGAAGAGGTGGCAGAGCGCGAGCAGGCGGATGTCCTCGGACGCCTCGGAAGTCCACTCCGTCATACCGTCACCTCCTTGCCGGTGTTCCTGATCATCTTCTCGAGCCCCTTGAGCGCGGCCCGGAGGTAGCGCTTGACGGTTTCCTCGCCCAGTTCCATGGAACGCGCCACCTCCTCGATCTCCATCTCTTCCAGATAGCGCAGCGTCACAGCGGTGCGCTGCTGCGGAGGGAGCCCACCGATGAGCTCCACGACCCGCTCTCCGAGTGCGGAGGCCCTGTAGTCCGGGATCCCACCGGCGGTGGTCTCGTCCTCGCTGAAGAGCTTCAACGCGGTGACGAGCTTGTCCTGCCGGGCGGTGTTGCGGCGGTAGTGATCCACCGCCGCCCGCCGCACCGCGATGTATCCGTAGGCCGTGAGGGCATCGCCGCGGGCGGCGATGCCCTCACGCTTGCGGAACAGGTTCTCGAAGACGTTCTGCACGACGTCCTGCGCATCGTGCGGGTCCCCGGTCGCCCGGTATGCAGCGCGCAGGTAGCCGGCCGCGGTGGCCTCGACGAACCCCTCGAAATCGGCGACCGGGTCCAGGCCGTGCGCGGCGTCCTGCCCACCGCTCACGCCGCCCCCCTCAGCTCGGGCACCGCGCCGACAGGCTCGTCGACGGGCGAGAGGGGGATCCACACCCCCCACTGCGGAAGCCCGCCGTCGAAATGGACGACGGCGCCCCCGCCCGCGACAGCACCGGCGGCAGCGACCAGTGTCGCCCTGCGCTCGCGCTCACGCGCGAGCTCGTAATGCAGATGGATCCATGCATTCGCCGCCGCGGCCACACGACACACCGCATACGGCAGGACCAGCAGGGGCACACCGGCCCCGGCTGCCCCATAGAGGAGAGACGACCAGGTCATCGGAGACGAAGACCCTTTCTGACAGGCGATCAACTATCTCGGCACGAGCACACGGAGACGGCACCCTGCTCCCGCCCCACACCCAGTACACGCAACCACCCACCCGGATCCGGACGCCCGCGCGAAAAAACTTCCCGCCACCCCCAAAAAATCCCTGCCCGCTCCCCGCCACCAGCCCCAACACGGCGTACCCACCCCAGCCCCGGGGATCGGGGATCGGGGATCGGGGATCGGGTGAGAACACCACGGTCTCACCGAGAACACCACAGGACCGACCCAACCGATCGCTGCGGCCGCCGGCGGCATCCACCTCCCCCACGACCTGCCGCCACTGCACCCCCGGACCGCGGACGTGGTCGCCATCATCTGGGAAGCCCGACGCCTGACCCCCCCTTGACCGCACACCCCACAGCCCCTCTCATGGAAGGACGGCGGGGAGGTGGTCACGGTGGCCGACGGACCGAATGACGGACGCGACGTACCGGGGACGGTGATGGCCGTGGTGCTGGCGGTGATCGTGCTCGCCCTGATGCTCTGGGGGGCGGCCGCGAACGACGCCCCGCCCGGCCGGTCCGGCTGCACGGCCTCCTGCGACTGGCACTGAGCCTGCGCCTCTCGACCCTCGGCGATGGCCCTTTTTGAGCACCCCTTGGGGGGACTGTCCCCACATGGGCGAGTGCCAGGTGGACCTGAGGAGCGTGTTGCCGCACGGCTGGTCCTTGTGGCCGTGACTTCTCGTGCCTCATGTCGCCGATCACTGACATCTCACGTCGCGGACCACTGATGTTCTGACGTCGTCCGACACGCGCTCGGGGCCGCGGCCGAACGCGACACGTACGAGGTTCTCCGGCCGGGCCGCCCGCCGGAGAAGCGAGGATGACGTGGGGCGGGGCCGGATCGACCCCGCCCTCTCGTGTCCCGGGCAGGCTCTCTACAAGCTCCGTCCACCCGCACAGCCGCCGTTCCTTCCGGGCGGTGTCGACCAGGACGACCGGGCACCGGAACTGAGCCGGGCGCAGCCCGGTGAACACCTCGATGAGCTCACGGCGCTCCGCCGACAGCACCTGCGCATCCAGACCGACGCTGCCCGGCCCACGGAGTTACGAGACAGCCTTTGGACGCGCCCAGGGCCGGCCTGTCGCCCCGGCCGCACCGGGTGTCTGGAGCGGCTTCCGTCGTCCCCGGGCGAACGGTGGAAAGTGGCCCCACCCTCAACGGGCAGTCGGCAGGTCGGCTCGCCGCCGCCGGCCTCTTCTCGCTGGCTGCGCTTGTGTCCGGGCTGTCTACGGGCCTGATGGTCGAGCACCTGGCGGGTCCGCTTCCCGCCGTTGTGGTGGACTTCAGGCCGCCGCGGACCTGGGCTCGGCGGCCTGGTCGTCGTCGCCCGCCGCCCGGCCGGAGAGCGGGACGGCGCAGCTGGAAACAGAACCACCGCGGTCGCCGACAGGCGGATGCGAGGAGAGGTCGAGCGTCGGTGAGCGGCCCGCCCCGAGCCAGCCGTGCCCGCCCTGCCACCGCCCGTCGTCAGGAGCGGGCCCGCCGTACTCGACGGCCTGGCCGTCGGGCGGTCGGCGGCGGCGAACAGCCCGCCGCGGGCGCGAACGCCGGGCGGGCTGGTCGGGGCCGGGTGGCAGGCCGGGTGGCGGGTGTCGGTCTGTCGGCCGGCCCGTGCCCGGGGCGCGCGGGAGGGGTGGGGCCGGTGGGCGGGCGGCCTGCTGGCGGCGTTGCCGGGGGCTGACGCCGGTCCGGGGGCGGGGCGGTGGCGGGCTCCGGTCGGGGGGCGTCAGCAGTTGGTGCCCAGGACGATCATGGAGGCGCTGTCTATCTGGCCGTACCAGTCGATGCAGTGGCCCTTCCCGTAGACGTACACCGGGCCGGCGTATCCGCCGTAGTACCCCTCGTCGACGGCCGCCCAGCCGGGATCGCCCGCCTGCGAGATCTTGACGACCATCCACGGCTTGCTGCCGTCGTTGTAGCGCGTGGTCACCGCGCAGTTCATGCCGTTGGAGGAGTTGTAGGTCAGGTAGAGCGTGCCGTTGCCGACGGGGGCCGAGTTGACCACCGAGTAGCCGGAGCCGCAGGCCCCGTTGTAGGGCGCCGCGAGGATCTGCTGCGGAGCTGCGGCGGCCGGGACGGTTCCCAGCACGGACAGCGCCGCCGCCCCGAGAGCGGCCTTCGTCGCCAGGGCCCTGCCGGAGCGGGCCTTGGTCTTCGGGCGGGCAGTGCGTGTGGTCATGCCGTTTCTCCCTTGTCGGTGGCATCGCTGTGCCTGGTCGCATCGGCGGGAGGGCCTCGCCTCGCCGACTGCTGTGGTGGGGCCGTCCCAGCGTCGTTCACCCGAGGGGGCGGCGTCTTGGACGAATGCGAATGCCGTTGACGGGCAGGCGCGTCGGACCGCTTCGGCACGGCGCCGGCGGGGGTTGTGGGTCGTCGAACAGCGGTTGGTGTTGAGGGGGCGGAAGCGGTCCGGGCGGACGGTGCGAGGTGGGCGCTTCTATCGCTGGGGTGGACCGGTCCGCCGTGTGCTTCGGGCCGGCTCTGCGGCCAGTACCGCGCTGGTGACCCGGCCCGTGAGGCGGTCGGTCGGCTCGGCCCGCGCCGGGCGGTCGCGGTGGCGGAAGAAGTCGGTGGGCGTTCGGCCGACCATGGCGCGGAAGGCCCGGTCGAGGTGCGCCTGGTCGTAGAAGCCGCACTCCGCCGCGATCCGGGCCCCGCTGCTCCGGGGCGAGGCGTCGAACGCCGCCAGGGTCCGCTGGAGCCGCAGGATCTGCGCGATCTGCTTCGGCGGCATGCCGAGTTGTTCCCGGAAGCGCAGTTCCAGCCGCCGCCGGCTCCACCCCGTCAGCTCGGCCAGCCGCTGGACCGGCGCCGCCCCGGCGGTCCGGCGGATCTCGTGCCACGCCGCGGTCACCGGGGGCGCCCACCGGCGGCCGGCCGACAGTCGCGTGGCGAAGAACGCGTCGAGCAGGGCGTGGCGCGCGTCCCAGCCGTCGGCGTCGGCCAACTGCTCGGCCAGGTGGCGTTCTCGACGGTGAAGCAGCTGCCCGATGTCGACCCACTGGTCTCCCAGCTCCGCGACAGCGGGACCGAAGATACCGTACGCGGCCTGCGGGGTCAGCGAAACCGCCACACCGGACAGCGAACCGCTGTGCTCGGCGACCGTCGCCGTCCGGCGCAGGCCTGCCACCATCGAGGAGAGCGGGACGACGGGCCCTCCCCGCACGGCGTCCGTGAGCCGCAGGGAGCCCTCGAAGCCGAAGGTCACCGTCAGCGCGTCCGTCGGCACTTCCAGGCGGCGCCTGAGCCGGCGCAGGTTCAGCCGGTAGCCCCGGTACCCGAGCACCTGCCCCCGCAGGCGGGTTTCCGGGAGCGCGTGGACCGTCTGCCACTCCCCGTCGGTCTCCGAGGATCCCTGATCCGTTCGCATGCCGTCCTCCTGTGGGAAAAGACGAGCTATTGGAATGTCCATGATGAACAGGCGGGCAGAAGCCCGGGGGAAAGACGGCGAGGTCGTCCGGTGACGTGCGTCGAGGAGTCCCCTCTGGCCGAAACGGCTCTTCGGCCGGATCCGCGGGTGCGGTCATGCGGGCCGGCGTCGGGCAGGGGGCAGGGTGGGGCGGTTGCCGCCGGGGCGGAGCCCGACGGGCCCGACGACGGCTTCGACGCTCCGGGGCTTCGCCCACCCCGGGCGCGGAGGCCGCTTCGGGCCCCGACCAGTGGATGCCGGCGCCCCGCCGACCGTCCTGCCGCTCTCGGCCGCCGCCGACGCGACGGTGCCGCACGCCACCGCGTTCAGCCCCGCACCGGCCGCTGGCACACCCACGCCCACGGACCCCCGGGCGCCGCCCACTCGGGTGGCGGCCATCACCGCGACTCCGCGCACCGGCACCAGAGGCCGCGCGGTTCGGCCGCCGACTCGCAACGGCCGTGTCGCACCGACCGGCGGGCGGGGTGCGGGTCCCGGCCGGGGCCTGGCCCCGCTCCGCGCCGGGTGGCTCGTGTCGGCTACTGTCTGCCATCATGCGGAAGATCGCAAAGATCGCGGCATCCATAGTCATCATCGGCCTGTCCGGCCTGGTGACAGGGTGTTCATCCGCCCAGCCCGAGGTCGCCCGGCCTGCTCCATCGATGTCCGCACCGGTTTTTTCGTCACTCTCCGTGTCGGCCGCGCCGGTGGTGGCGGACCGGTTCCAGTCCGTCAACGCCGGCGCCGCCGCTTTCGTGAACATCGCCCACCGCGGCGGCCGGCCGTCGGCGGAGACCTGCGCCGCACAGTGGAACGAACTGTCGCCGTCGAAGCAGGCGAGTCCGGACCGGGCCGGCTTCGACGCGGGCTGCTACGGCGATGCCCAGCCGGAGACCATCGCCTTCGGCGCCGACAGCACCCCCGGCACCGCTCCCTGACCCTCGGGCCCGGCGCACCGGCCGCAACAGCGGGCGGGCACAAGCCGGCCGGCACTGCCTCCCCTCCCCCGCCGGTCAAGACCACATGCCAATCGGCCAGGGTCACCCGTCAGAGGACATGCAGCCGGCGGGTCCATGCCTCGCACGACAGGGCGGGCTGTCGACCATCGCATTCCACTGAACCGAATGATCACGCAATGGCCGAACCTCGGCTCAGGAGTTCGAGGCCGATGCGCCGCCGGGAACACCAGCAGGCCGTTCCGCACGGTCGTGGGGTCGGCGAGGAAGCAGCCGTCGTGGACGGCGACCCATCCGTCGCCGCCGTCCAGGCCCCGTTCGACCCGGCCGACCTGGCGGCCCTCGCCGAGAACGACCTGGACGTCCGGCCGCACCGTCCACCCCACAAGCGCCCAGTGGCAGCCGAAGGCGCTCGTCGAGCGGAACGTGGACATCCCGTCCCCCGGAGCAGGCCGCGCAGCATCAGGCCCCTCGGCACCGCCACCGTCCCCGCGCAGCCGGCACTCGGCCCCGGGTGCCGACGACGCGGGCGCGGCAGACGTGACCGGTGTTTCTCCCCAGGGTGCTGGAGGCGGAAGAGCGCGGTCCGCCGACAATGTCGCAGTTTCCCCCGGGGCGGAACGGTGTGCGGCCGGGGCTCCCCGGGACCGCCCGGACCGGTCCCGGGGCGCGCGGTTCCTCCCCAGGGATTCGGTGCGCGGCGCCGGGGCGGGCGCACCGGAGCGCAGCGCGTGGCGGGATCGGCCGGCGCGAGGGCCGTGAGCAGGCCGGCGACGAACCGCTCACGGCCCTCGCGCCGGCGCGTTCTTCGGCGAGCACTGCGGCCGGGACCCGCCGATCGACGACGGCCTCCGGCAGCCGGCGCAGCTCGGCCGGACCGACGGCCTCGGCCGCCCGCCGCGCCGGGCGGTCGGGGTCGAAACCGTGCGTCGCGGCGAAGCCGGGCCGGGGGTTGTGCGGTCGCCGACAGGCCGTTCCGGTCATTCGGTGGCCGATACCCGCGGAGGATCGCCTTCTTTCCCGGATGCCGCACCCCGGGGTGCGGAGGCTGTCATGCTGACATCAGAGGAATGTGACATTTCACATTCCTCCGATCCTCCCATCCCGCCCCCGAGGAGAGACACCCATGAAGACCACCGTCATCGCCGTCGCCGCCGCGGCGGCCCTGACCGCCCTGGCCACCGCCCAGGGGGCCGCCGCCGCGCCGAGCGGCCCGGTCGGCCCGGTCGTGACCTGCGGCGCCCCTGGCGCGCCCGGCCCGCTGCTGACCCGGGCCTGCGTCGAGGTGACCGGCGACCAGGTCCGCTTCTACGGGGTGGCCACGCCCGGCGACCCGTCCTGGCAGCCCCGGCTCCTCGGCTTCACCGTCTCCGGCACGGTCGTCGGCAGCGCCCCCCTCGCCCCCGCCCACCCGGGCCTCATCGTCCAGGCCGGCGCGAACCAGGTCGGCAGCGTCTTCTCCAGCGCCCCGTGCGGCGCCACCGTCAGCACCGCCTTCTCGGTGGCCCAGCCCGGCTGGCCCACCTCGACCGCCACCGTCTCCACCGTGGTGGCCTGCTGACGCCGGACTCCCGCAGGTGTGCCCCGGCCTCCCGGGGCACACCCCGCCACCGGCCCCTCCGGGGGTCCTCCAGCGACAGCAGGTCCACCGGTACCCGCCGAGCCGGCCGACGCCGCGCAGCCCGAGCACAGGGCCGGCCGCCGCAACAACGCCCCGACCCACCGGACCCCGACCGGGCGGCGCCGGCGGTGTCACGCGGGTCATTCCGAAGACCCGCCGGAAGCCGGATCTCGGGAGCGCCCTTGTGTGCCTGCCGACGTCCGCGCAGTCCGTCCTGGACGATCCCGGTCGGTTCGGCATTCCGGGCCGGTCGAGCAGTTGGCGGGACGAGTCCAGGGGCCCCGACTGCCGAACAGCCTTCGAGGAGCCCGCAGATCTCCCGCTCCGCTCCTTGCGAGTGCCGTCGAGCTTGTCTTCCTTCTCGGCCCCGCCGGGCCACGGTCCAGCGTTGGTCGCGAGTGCGAAGTCGATCTCGACGAAGGGGTTGCCGTCTCGGAGGAGTTCGAGCTCCTCCCCGACCGGTGCGGACCGGGCCCGAGGCCGGGTTCGCAGGTGCTGAGTGGCCGGCAACCGCAGCCCACCTGATTTCGGCGAGCGGATGGAACTCGAAGATCGGACAGCGGCCGCAACCAAGTACCAGGCCCCGGCGCAGCACGCCTTGCCTCGCCCATTCGTCGATCTGTGTGCGCGCCGCGCGGGAGCGTCCCGATCGGCCTCCTCCTGTACGACGACCGCTTCCCGGGACGGCACGACGGCGGACTTCGGCTCCCAAAAGCTGTCCTGGGGCAGGTCCTTGCGGGAATCGTCGGGCAAGAAGAGGCACCAGGTGGTCATCCTTTCCGCTCCGCCTGGTGCCGCGACCCTGCCCTGCCGTTCGGGTACTTCGCCCGGTGCCAGGAAGTACCCGGAGAAGTAGTCGGCGCCTATGGACAGTGGACCAACCGCACGCCGAGCCGGCCGAACACCCGACCGGGCGCCGGGGCTGGCCTTCCCGGGCAGGTTCGACAAAGGCAGCCGGGCCGGCGCAAGCCGATCGGGCTGCTGCCCGAACCGCCGGTGGGAAGAGGACCGGCTCAGCCCTGTTCCATGCCGACGAGCGTTTCGTCACGCCGTTGTGCGGCAGGATGGGGAACCACGGCACCCGAGGCGTTGCGCAGCTGCGGCAGCTCCATCATCAGGGTCATCAGGTCGACCGGCGGGTTGTGACCTCCGGACCGCTTCCGGAGGAATTCCCTGAGGTGGATCTTTCGGGCCGGGATCGTGCGGGCTCCGTCGAGGACGCCACTGGCGACAAGTTCCTCGGCAAGTGCCGGCAGCTGGGTCATGTACTCGCTGAAGACGGCCTCCGCAGCCTCGTCGATTGCGCTGATGGCCTCGTGCACCGCACGCATCCGAATCCGGTGCGCCTCGTAGTCGCGTTCGTCCGAGCGTGGCAGCAGCCGCTCGGCTGCCCTGCGTCGGGCCTGGGAGTCCTTGGCCTCGCGGAAGGACGGCTCGTCCTGCAGCAGGCGCGAAAGCCGCGCAACCTCTGCCTGTTCGCCCTTCGCATGGTCTGTACGAATCCGCTCGACGGCGTTGTCCTGCTCCTCCTGCGCCTTTTCGGCGTCGGCCGCCAGGTCCTTGGCCCAGGAGGCCTGGCGGGACCAGAACACGGCGATGCCGTCCAGGACGGCGCAGAGCTGTACTTCCTCCACCTGTCCATCGCGACGCCTGGCTCGGCGCCGCATGCGTTCGATCGCCTCCCCACCGCTCTCGCGCCCCAGTGGGGAATCGGGGTCGTCGTACTCCTCGAAGACATCGGCCAGGAAGTCGTCGGCGTCGAAGGTGGTCGTGCGATGGAACAGCACCCGGGCACCGGCCGCATGTGCGAGGGCGCAGAATTCGTCTGCTGTCACCGCTTCGCCGTCCACATCTGCACGACCTGGGTGGTCCTCCGGTAGAGCTGGAATCACGTGCAGGCCGTACTCACCCGCCAAGACGGGCAAACGATCGCGCAGCTCAACGAGAACAGCGTCGTCCTTCATATCGACACCTCCATTACTCAATGCTTTACTTCCCTGACGATAAGCGACGGCCCTGACGTCGCGTCACCCGCCCTGCGGGCGACCACATGGATGAATCGGAGCTGCCGGCCGGCACCGCCCCGATCGAGGACCTCATCCAGCGGTGGACGGAGCTATAGGGCAATCGAAGAAATTTCGTCTCGGGCGCGGCGGGCTTGGTGGTGTCGGCCATCGCGCGGTGCCTTCCGGTGTCCGGGGTGGTCGACCGACGCAGCGGTTCCGACGGAGCGGCGGGACCGCCGTCGCGGGCCTCGGTACGGGCCCGCTCGGCAAGGCTGGCCTGCGCGACGTCGCAGCCGGCCATCCGCCCGCTGTCGAGGTCGTCGCTGTGCTCGTCGGGACAGCGCCAGGTGGTGCTTTCGGCGACGGCCAAGGCCCGGTCGAGGACGTCGTACTCCAACCGGGAGATGGCGGCCGACGCCTGCTCGGGGTGTGGTCGGTGGCCGTGGCGAGCTGGTCAGCAGGGTGCGGCCATTGCCGTGCAGCGCGGACTCCAGGAGAGCGAGCGCGGGGCGGCCCGGGGCAGTGGTGCTACTGAAGTCCTGCGGGGCGCGGGTCAGCCGGTGACGATCTCGGCGTGCCGGGTGAGCGCGTCCAGGAGCGCGGTCTGCTGGTCGGTCAGCTTGCCGTCGGTGCGGGCCTTGCCCTGCTTGCGCAGCCAGGTGCCGGGGCGGAACGCCGGGTCGTCGCCGAGGCCGGTGCGGTTGGCGGGGCCGGCCAAGCTGCCGCCGGCGGCGAGGTAGGCGAGCAGGCGGCGGTAGGAGCGGTTCCAGTCCGGCTCCAGCCGCCACAGCTCGTCCAGGCCGTCGAGCTTCGCCAGCTGGTCGGTGGTGAGGTTCTCGGCCTTGCGCTGGCGGCGCATCCATGCGCCGACCGCGTAGTCGTCCAGTCTGGTGGTGGCGGGGATCGCCAGGTGGCCGTGCCGGCGGTGGAACGCGGCGGCGTACGCGGCCCCGCGTTCCCACGCGCCCGCGTTCTTCGACCAGATCATGCCGAGCGCGTCCAACTCGCTGACGCGGGCCGGGTCCAGGAGCTGCTGGCCGCCCAGGTGGCGCTGGCGGGCGAGCCAGGAGACCAGCTCGGCGTGCTTCTCGCGGTCGGTGGGGTCGAGGTGGCCGTGCTGGAGGCGGAACGCGGTGGCGACGGCGTGCATCCGCTGCCACTCGACCGAGCGCGGGTGGAACGCCCGCAGCTTCACCGTCTGCAGGATCTTCGCCGCGTGCTGCTTCGCGTTGATCCGCAGCCACTCGATCGGCGACTCCACCGGCCCCGCCGGCTGCTGCTCGGCCGCCCCGGCCTCGGCGGCCGTGGTCGTGGTGGTGTGCACGGCGCCCTGGAAGCGGTGGGCGCGCAGTTCGGTGATCCGGCCAACGACCCGGGCGTCGTGCGCGGCAAGGGCGCGCAGGACCCGCCAGATGGTGCGGAACGAGCTGGCCTCGATCTCGGCGTCGGCCTCCGCCTTCACCGCCTCGCCGGCGTCGTGGACCTCGGCCGGGTCCGCGGTGGCGGTGTCGTCGCCGACCTCCGGCGTCGGGAGGTGGACCGGGATGACGACCCAGCTGACCTTGCCCTGCCGGTAGGACTGGCGCAGCGCGCGGCCGACGGCCTGGACGATGTCGATGACCGAGCTCTTGGGGTCGGCGAAGCAGACGGCGTCCACGGCGGCGACGTCGATTCCTTCTGTCAGGAGCCGGCTGTTGCAGAGGATGCCGCACTCCTCGCCGTCCTCGCCGGTGTGGGCCTTGAACTCCGCGAACGCCGCCCGGCGGTCCTTGAGCCGGTCGGTGCCGGCCACGGCCTTCGCCCAGACCCGCTCCGGGCGCTCCGCGTCAGGCAGCAGCTCCGAGGCCACCGGCAGGGAACTCGCGAACTCCCGCGCTGCCGACACCCGCGAGTGGAACGTGATGACCCGTCGCAGCCCGAGGTCGGCGACCGCGCGCAGCACCGCGATCTGCAGGGCCAGGCGCAGGAGTTCCTCGTTCGAGCGCTGGGAGCGCAGGTCCGCGACGGCCGGGAGGTTCAGCAGTTCGCGCAGGTCCTCGTCGGTGACGACGGGGACCAGGACGCGGTAGTCGGCGAGGTAGCCGTGCTCGATCCCCTGCCCGAGCGTCCAGGTGTAGACGGTCTTGCCGTAGATCGTCTCGTCGTCCATCGAGCACAACGCCGGCAGCGCCCCGACACCCTCGCCGCCCGGGGCGACCCGGTCCACCAGAGCCGTGTCGGCGGTGAGGTCGGCCAGGCCGTCCTTCGCGCGCTGGTCGTCCGCGATCCGCGGCGTGGCGGTGAAGTACAGCCGGCGCTTCGCCGGGACCTGGGCGTCATTGTGGATCGCGGCCCACGCTTTCCCTTCCGAACCGGCCGTGCGGTGGGCCTCGTCGATGACCACCAGGTCCCACGGGGCCAGGCCGAGGTCGCGGTGGGCCTGGACGATGCGCTTCAGCGAGGCGTAGGTCGCGTACACGGTGACCGGCTGGTTGTCGGGGGCGCCGTTGACCAGGTCGGCGATCCGGGCCGCCTGGGTGGTCACCTCGGCGTGGATCCGGCCGCCGGCCTCCGCGCTCTCCAGCGCCTCCTCCCGCGAGCACGCCGCCACCGCCAGGCCCCGGCGACCTCCGCGCAGCGACCAGGCCTCGGCGGTCTGCTCCAGCAGCTCGATCGTCGGCACCAGCACCAGCACCCGGCCCCGGGCGGCCAGGCGGCGGGCGCAGCCGGCGGCGATCAGGGTTTTGCCGGAGCCGGTCGCCGCGACGACGGTGGCGCGGCCGCCGTCCTTCACCTCGTGCACCGCGGCCGCGACCGCGTCCTTCTGGAACCAGTGCAACGGCAGCGGGTTCACCATCGCAGGCCGGGAGGGCTGGCACGGAGCCGGCGGCTGGATGGTGGCGGTGGTCTCCACGGTCTTCTCCTTCGGATGCCGCGAAGCGGTCTGGTAAGTCGGGCCCCGCTTGACTGCGGGGCAGGGCGGGAACCTCCTCCCCTCGGTGAGGGGGTTCCCACATCGTCCTGTCGCGGGGCGCCACCCGGCCGAGGGGCTCGTGGGGGAGGTCTCGGCGGTCCTGCTGGCGGACGGTCGTACCAAGCGGGCCGATTCGCGGATATCAGTGGGCCGGGGCGGTGGCCATGGCATTCACGGTCGAGCCGTCTTGGCTCTTACGGACGTGCATTTGGGTGGGGATGCGCCGTCGCAGGTCCGCGACGTGGCTGACGACTCCGACGGTGCGGCTGTAGGAGCGCAGTTCGTCGAGTACTTCGAGGATTTCCTCCAGGGTCTCGTCGTCGAGGCTGCCGAAGCCCTCGTCGATGAAAAGGGTGTCGAGCTGGCTGCCGCCGGCTTCCTGGGCGACCACGTCGGCGAGGCCGAGGGCCAGTGCGAGGGAGGCGAAGAAGGACTCGCCGCCGGAGAGGGTGGTGGTGTCGCGGGTCTGGCCGGTCCACTGGTCGAGGATCTCGAGGCCGAGGCCGGAGCGGCCGCGTCCGCTCGTGCGTGCGTCGGTGTGGGACAGCACGTAGCGGCCGGAGGACATGCGTTCCAAGCGGGTGTTGGCCGCCTTCGCCACCTCTTCCAGCCGGGCCGCCAGGACGTAGGCCTCCAGGTGCATGCGGTACTGGTTGTCGCCCGAGGTTCCTGCGGCGAGGTCTGCCAGGTGCTTGGCCACGTGGTGTTCTTCCAGGAGGGGTGCCAGTCGCCCGATGCCTTGTGCGAGGTCGTCGATCTGGCCGAGCAGCGCCTCGCGGCGGGCGCGGCTGGTGCTCTCGTCGATGGCCGCTGCCTCCAGGCGGTCCGCGGCGGCGGCGAGGATCGCCTCGGCGGTCTGTTCGTCGGCCGGTTCCGTGGCGGCGGCCTCGGCGAGATCCGGGTCCTGGAGTGTCGCCGCATGTGTGGCCCGGGCTGTTCGCCAGGTTTCCAGTTCGCTTTCCCGCGCTGCCAGTTCGGCACCGGGGATCATGGCGTGGCGGGCTTCCTCGGGTGTGGTGAATCCCGTGGCCGCGAGCGCGGTCGCGACGGTGCGGGCGGCGCGGTCCAGGTTCCCTGCGGCCGCTGCCGTCCGCTGGATCGCCGCCCGTGTCCGGGCGATCGCTTCCGCTTCGGCGGCGAGGTGGGCGCTGCGGGCAGCGATCGTCGGGGATCCGGCCAGGGCATGGGCAAGGCGCTGGGTGAGGGTCTCCTGCTCGGTGATCCAGGTCTCCTGGCGGCCGAGGTAGTCGCCGATCCGTCGGCCCAGGCCGGCGAGTTCGGATGTCCGGGTCGCGCGTGTCTCGTCGAAGGTACGCAGTTCCTCGTTCGCGGGCGCGGCGTCCGCCGCGGCGGTCAGGAGGTCCTTGTGGGTCTGTCGGTCGGCGCGGTGACGCTGCTGGAGGTCGGCGGTCGTCTGCCCGTCGGCCAGTTCCTGGGCCGAGGCCGCTTCGGCCATGAGCCGGACGAGGTCCTGTTCGGCTTCCTTGCAGGTCTGGTCGGCCTGCTGGTAAGCGTTCTCCGCGCGGGCCTCGTCCTCCCTGCTCGGGTGGTCGGCGGCGGCGGTCGCCGGCCGGGGGTGGACCGGTGAGCCGCAGACCAGGCAGGGCTCCTGGGGGCGCAGCCGGCCGGCGAGTTCACCGGCCATGCCGTCGATGCGGCGGTCCCGGATCCCGCGGGCGTGTGCCGCGCTGTGGATGACGGCTTCTTTGAGTTTGTCGGTGTCGGTCCGGGCCTTGGTGATCTCGGCGGCCAGGTCGTCGCGTCGGCGGGCTGCGGCGAGTTGCTGTTCGAGGTGCGGCAGGGTGGCGGCGAGTTTGTCTGCGTGGGCCTGCGCCAGCTGGGCTCGGTCGATCCGCGCGGTGTGCTCTGCGCGTCGGGTGTCTGCCTGGTCCAGCCAGTGGGCGATGTCGTCGTGGTCAGCCTGCGCCTGGTCCAGTTCGGCCTCGAGATCGGTGAGGGAGGCTGCCAGTTCTTCGGAGCGCTGTTCGTCGTGGCGAAGGGCGTCGAGGCGGCCGAGGTCGTTCTTCAGGTGGTTCTCGGCGGCGGTGAGGCTTTCTTCGGTGTCGTCGCGTCGGGGGTCTGGCAGTTGTGTCCTGGCCTGTGTCTCGGCGTGGTGCGCTTCCTGGTAGTCATGGTCCGCGTCGTCGAGGGCCTGGATGAGGGGCCGGATCTGCTCGGCGCGGCGACCGCGTTCCAGGGTCGTCTGCAGGTTTTCGAAGGCCGGGGCTTGCGCCTGCAGGTCCGACAGGGCTTGGGCTGCGGTGCGGTGGCGCCGCTGGCGCTCCGCCAGGACGCGGACCTGTGCTGTTCGGCTTTCTTGGGTGCTGTGCTCCCTGCGGGCGGCTTGCAGTGTGGCGGCGGTGCCCTGGTGGGCCTCGGCGGTGCGGTCGTGTACGGCCTGTGCCCAGGCGAGTGCCGTGGGGTGGGTGGTGTCGATGCTGTCCTCGGTGGGGGCCGGTTCCTCGACCGGGTCGGTGATCGGGGTGCCTGCGGTGTCCTGGATGCGGTCGATGTCGCGTAGGACGGCCCGGCGGGCGTCGTCGCAGCGCTGGCTGCTCTCCTTGGCGTGGTCGGTGAGCCAGCGGGCGATGTTGCGGAAGCGGTGGGTGCCGAAGAGGCGCCCCAGGACGGTGGCGCGGTCCTCGGCCTTGGCTCGCAGGAATCTCGCGAAGTCGCCTTGCGGCAGCAGGACCACTTGGCAGAACTGTTCGCGGTTCATGCCCAGCAGGGCTTCGATCTCGCGGGCGACTTCCTGGTGGGCGGTGGTGACCGGCTTCCACAGGGCTCGGCCGAGAGCGTCGTCGCCGTGCCGTTCCTCCAGAGCGGCCTTGGCCTGCGACCGCGTGGTGCCGGTTCCGTCACGCCGGGCCCGATCCTGCTGGGGAGTGCGCACGATTCTCAGGCGGCGCCCGGCCATGCTGAACTCCAGCTCGACCTGGGTGGGTGTGGCGGGGTCGGCGTGGTGGCTGCGCAGGGCGCTCTGGTGCCGTTCCCCCGGCACGTTGCCGTAGAGGGCGTAGCAGACGGCGTCGAAGATGGTGGATTTCCCCGCGCCGGTGGCGCCGTGCAGGAGGAACAGTCCGCCTTGGGAGAGTGTGTCGAAGTCGATGCTCTGCCGGGTGCGGAAGGGGCCGAAGGCCTGCAGGGCGAGGGTGTGCAGGCGCATCAGCGGGTTTCCTTCGCGGTGTCGTTCAGACGGGTGGCTTCGGCTGCTCGGCGCAGGAGGTCGTGTTCGGCGGGGGTGGGGGCGTGGCCGTTTCGGACGTGTTCGACGAATCCGGCGGTGATCTCGAGTTCGGTGCGGTGGCGGGTGCGTTCGGTGTAGGTGGTGCTGCTTTCCGGACCGCCGTCTTCGGGGGCGAAGGTGAGCTGGACGGTGTGGGGGAAGCGGGTGCGCAGGCGGTCCATGGCGTTGATGGGGCGTTGCGGGTCGGTGAGGGTGACGTGCAGCCATGCGTCGCGCAGGTGTTCGTGCCGGTGGTCGTTGAGCAGGGTGTCGAGGTGTCCGGTGAGGGTGTCCAGGGTTCGGGGGCGGGGGCAGGCGAGGGCTTCGGTGGTGAGGTTGGCGTCGGCGTCCAGGTCGACGAGCCAGGTGGTCTTGGCGTAGCCGGCTTCGGAGAAGGAGTAGGCGAGGGGGGATCCGCTGTAGCGGATGCGGTCGGTGACTTTCTGCGGGCGGTGGAGGTGGCCGAGGGCGACGTAGTCGATGCCTTCGAAGACGGCGGCGGGGACGGTGGGGATGCCGCCGGCGGTGATGTCGCGTTCGCTGTCACTGGTGTGGCCGCCGGTGACGAAGGCGTGGGCGAGGACGACGGAGCGGGTGCCCGCCGGGCGGGTGGCGAGGTCGGCGCGGACCCGGTCCATCGCGGCGCCGAGGACGGCCTGGTGAGTGGGTGTGTCGGCGGCCATCTCCTCGCGGGTCAGGAACGGTTCGAGGTAGGGCAGGCCGTAGAAGGCGACGGGTCCGTGCGCGTCGCGCAGCATCGCGGGTGTGTGGCAGGTCGCGGGGTCGGTGCGCAGGTGGATGCCGGCTCGTTCAATCAGGCGGGAGGTGACGCCGAGACGGCGGGGCGAGTCGTGGTTGCCGCTGATCATGATGACGGGGACGTGGAGGTCGGCCAGGCCGTTGAGGACGTGCTCGAAGAGGGCGACGGCGTCCAGTGATGGGATGGCCCGGTCGTGGATGTCGCCTGCGACGAGGACCGCGTTCACCTCTCGCTCCTGGACGATGGTCAGCAGGTGGTCGAGGAAGACGCGCTGGGCGTCGATGAGGGGCTCTCGGTGGAACGTCCGTCCGAGGTGCCAGTCCGAGGTGTGGAGCAATCGCATGGTCGCTGACCGTAGCCGTCCGGGTGTGGAGTGCGGGCCGACTTCGGTGTTTTGGTCCGCGCGGTGGTGATCTGTGGGAATTGCCCGGGCTGGAGGCCGCAGCACCGCCGCCACAGAGGCGTGAGCGGCGGGCGCGGGGGCAGGAGATTGTCAGTGCGGCGGGAAAGAATATGGCCAGAGAGGGGGAGAGATGACTTCCGAGCAAGGCTCTTTGCGTAGCGGTTTCCCTGCTCCGAACGGGTGCCGGTGGTGTGGCATCGACGAGCGGGTCCACGCACGGCAGTGGGTGGAGGAGGTGGGCTGGCATGCCTGGGCCTCCCCGACCGTTGAGCAGCGCAAGGCCCGGATGAAGGCACGGCGCGCCGCCCGGCTGCAGCAGGACGCGTTGTCCGGGAATGATCAGCCCGCACTTGCGCGCAATGCCACGAATACCGCCCTCAACTGCGACGGCACCTCGAAAGCGGAGTCAAGGGACGTGGCCAACTCGTAGACCATTTCGGGTTTACCGTCCGGGCTCTTGCTTCCCTTCTCCTTAATCATGTCCAGAATGTCCTTGCTGAATTTCCGGCCACCGCGGTGGGCCTTGAAGTCCGCGGCCTCCCAGGGCTGCTCGCCCTCATGGCGCGGCCACTTGCGGTTGGCCACTCGGGCCCACAGCCCGTCGTCGAAGAGTTCCTCGAGTTCGTTGAAGTTCTCGGCCTCGCCGACGAAGGACACCTGCGTCGCGGGATCGAGGCCGTAGTGGCGCAGCCGGTCGTCCTTGAAGAACTTGGCGACGTTGCGGCTGTCGGCGTCGACCAGCAGCATCACGGTGCGGCGCTGGGCGGCGAGGTAGCGGGCGAGGTGGAGGGCGCCTTCGTTGTTGTTGCAGGCCCACAGGGCGATGCCGGCCGCTTGCAGGGACAGCCCCTGCGAGAGGCGGAAGAGCACCGGGATGGCCTGCTGTTCGGTGGCTCCCTCGACGGCGAGGAAGCAGCGCTCGTGGAGCAGGACGGAGTTGCGCAGGCCGAGTGCGGAGGCGATCTTCCCGAGGTGCAGGTCGATGCCCTCGTGCGTGTCGTCTGCGAGGCGCTCGACGACGGTGCGGCCCGTTTCCAGGCGCAGGTGGACGACGTCGGCGATGTCCACGCCGTCGATGAGGTTCATCGAGTGGGTGGCCACGACGACCTTGACGGCTTCCGTCGCGCACTGGCGGCGGATGAGGTCCATCACGGTCCGCTGGTGGGTGTAGTCCAGGTGGGTGTCGGGCTCGTCGTAGACGACGATCGTCTGGACGGGCGGCATGTCGTCCTCGTCCGGTCGGGGCTCTTCCAGGAGTTTGCTGGTCCACTCCCAGACGGCGAGGGCGATCCGACGGTTGCTGCCGCGACCGGACCTGGAGAGGTCGACCCGCTCGCCGTGGGCGCGGGAGATGTGCAGGTGCGCGTGCTTGAAGCCGTGGGAGAAGGAAACCTCCGGTTCGACGGAGACCTCCACGAGGTCCGGGCAGTGGGCCTTGATGTGCGCGCACAGGTCGGCGGCGTCGCCCTTGACCAGGTCGGTGACCTCGGTCTCGATCGTCCGCAGGCGGCCCTGCAGGCCGTCGTCTGCCAGATGGGCCTGGTAGCTGCCGGCCAGTGCTGTGTGGATGGCCCGGTCCGGGCTCTCGTCCTTCCCGCTGAACGACAGCAGCCTCGGCAGCCGCCGCGCCAACTGCTTGGGCAGGGTGGTCCATTCGGCCACCTGCGGAGACCGCGCCGCGTGTGCGGCGAGCGCCGCCTGCAGGTCGGCCTTGAGCCCTTTCCCCCCGACCTGCAGTCCGAAGGTCTCCGCCAGCTCCCTGAGAGCGGGTACGAGCAGCGAGTCGAGATCACGCAGCCTTGGGTCGCTCGGGAGCTGGGCCCAGTACTCGAGCACGGGCGCGCTGTCGCCCTCCACCCGGCGCCGGATCCTCAACTCGGCCGGGAAGCCCATCGCCTGCTCGGCGGCGTCCAGGGCGAAGCGGCCTTCGGCCCAGGTCGAGGCGCAGCGGGCCGGAGCGGCGGCGTCTGTCGGCGGGTTGGTGTAGGTCCGGTCCTGTTCGACCGGCCGGTATCCGCCGAGGAGGAAGTCGAGGGCAGCGAGCACTGCGCTCTTCCCGCCGTCGTTGTGGCCGGCCAGGATGGTCGGCGCGCTGACGGGGATGTTCTCGACCAGCGTCAGCGAGCGGAACCCGCTGACGGAGAAGTCCTTCAGGTGCACAGTTGCAGCCGCTCCGCTCTCCCCTGCCGCCGTGCCGTGTCGCAGGCAGCAACCAGCCTGCGACACAGGGCTCCTGACGCCGCCTCCGTCGCAGGTGACCATCGTAGGCTCATCGGCACGGCGCCCGTGCCGCGGCAGCGAAGGACCGGAAGCCACCGGACGGTGGGGCAACCTTTCGGCGGGCTCCGACCGCCGTGTCTGTTCCCAGCCGTGATGCGGCGTGATCTTCGGGTTCTCGGACGCCGGCCGGAGGTGGCGATCGCCGCCGATGTCTGCCATCGGGCGCTCCGGCGCCGGCCACGGAACGGCTCGGAGGGGCGGGCAGGCCGCGCGTCCACATCGCCGGGCTGTTGCCGTCCACGGGGGCTCTGTGATCGTTGCACTCGCACCCGGTGCTGGGCTGATCACGGGGCGGGCAGCGGGCTGTGGGGCTGCTGCGGCCGGCGTGGGTGCGGCGGCGCTTGTGGAGTTCTCCGAGGCTGCCCGCCTGTGGCCGGGTGTTCGCGTGACTGTGCGGTTCCCGGCGGCGGCTGCAGACATGTCGGCCGGTGCACTGGTCGGTGCGGAGTCGCTCGTGGAGGCGGTGGCGGCCGCGTTCTTCGGCTTCGCCGCTCTCGCTCTGCTGCCGGCCCGGGCCGCGCTGTTGCTGCCTGGGTCACCGGCCGAACCGGCTGCCGGCCCGGGCAGCAAGGGGCACATGGTGCCGGTCTCGGTCTGTGCGGCCCGGCTGCCGGCCGTTGGCGGCGTTACTCGGGAACCCAGCCGCGGACTTCGAGGTAGGCGATGTCGGCGTCCTCGACGGCGCGGCCGGTCTCCACCAGCCATTCCTTCATGGCCTCGGTGACGTCGCCGTGGTGGTCGGCGACGCGCTGGGACCACTCGGCGGCGTCGAACCCGCCGGTGGAGGCGGAGCCGTAGGTGCGCTCCTCGGTGCCGTCGGAGCGGGGGACGAAGCCGCGGCGGATGCCACCGGAGTCCTTCTCCGACCCGGCCGAGTGGACGTACTGGTCGGCCTTCATGCGGACGGTGAAGGCGAGGCGGCCGCCGGCCTGGCCGGTGGCGTGCACCACCGGCGCGAGGTGGGAAGCGCCGGAGCGGATGGCCTGCTTGCCCGCGCGGCCGGCCATCGACCCGCCCGCCTCGCCGACGGTGTCCTTGCCGCGGACCCGGGCCCTCTGCCCGGTCCTGGTCCGGCGGCGGGTGGTGTTCGCCTCGGCGATCCCGACCAGTGCTTCCTCGTCGCGCTCGCCGCCGCGCACCGCGCGGACCAGCTGGCGCAGCGCACCGACCATGCTCGCGCCCTTGCCCTTGGTGAAGAACTGCGAGACCAGGCTGGCGTCGCGGCCGAGGATCCTGGCGACCTGGCGCTTGGTGTAGCCCTGGTCGAGCAGCTCCTGGGTGAGGCGGGCGGCCTCGTTCGGCTGGTCCGGGTCGGCCGGGCTCACTGGTCAACTCCCTTCTCGGCGAGTTCGGCGCGGCCCAGGGCGCGCAGCTTCAGGTACTCCTCCTGGCTGGTCGGGTGAGGCACCGGGCCGGTCAAGTGGCCCTTGAGGAGGTAGTCGCCCGGCTCGCCGCGGTACGGCCAGGGCTGGCGCTCGGTCAGGGCGATGCCGTCCGTGCCGAAGTACACGACCGTCCCCGGCTTCGCGTGCAGGGCGCCGGCATGGCCGACGACCTCCTTGCCCTGCCGGTACTTCATGTCCAGCAGCGCCGCCCGCGCCCCCGACCACACGTACGCCGCCCACTCCGGGTGCGCGTTGGGGTCGCGGGAGAAGCCGGCCTGCCGCTGCCAGGTCACCACCGCCTCGTCCTGCCCGAGGATCTCCACCCCGGCCGGCAGCGCCTCCCCGATCGGGGTGGTGCCGGAGACCAGGCGCGGGCGCTGCGCGAACCCGCCCAGGCCGAACAGCAGCACCGAGCGCACCGCGCGGGAGGCGAGATAGGCCGCCTGCCGCTGCCGCTCGTCGGCGTGGATGCGGGACAGGTTCGTCAGGTCCGCCCACGCGGCCTTCAACCGCTTGCCCCACTCGTCCAGCGGCTTGCCGTCCTCGAACAGCAGGCCGCCCAGGATCTCGACCTTCCACGGCATCAGGTGGTTCGAAAGGGCCAGGTGGACCTCCGCTCCGCCCGCCCACGTCACGAAGGTCTCCCCCGGCGCCGAGGGGTAGACCCAGGCCCGGTCACCCGTCACCGGCGCGGGCAGCAGCCCGACGTGGTTCCAGCCGGCCGGGACGGTGACGCGCACGTTCCAGTGCGAGCAGGACATCAGCGCCTTGACCTGCTCCGCCCCGGTCATCGCGGCGAACGCGGCCGCGGTGATCCGGCGCGGCACGCCGACCGGGGACTTCCACAGGTGCTTGGCGTAGGCGAACGTGCGGTCGTACTCCACCAGGGCGGGCAGCCGCTCCGGGACGCGCGGGGGCAGGACCAGCTCGGTGCGGCCCTGGCCGCCGGTCGCGTGCAGCAGCCCCCGCAGCTCCTCCGACAGCACCGGGTAGCCGCCGGCCCATTTGCCGGTGGTCGGAATGGTCCGCGACCACAGGTCACGGCCGGTCTGCGACGGGGAGCCCATCAGGACGGCGTCGTCCCAGTGCCGGCGCAGCGCCTGCCACAGCAGCGTGAACGCCTGACGGCACGTCACGACGTCCGCGCCGTCCGCATCGAACCACTCCCCCATCGACCGGATCTCCGTGACCGGCCCGTCCGGGGAAGCGGCCGGGGCGTAGCGGCCGACCGGCTGGCGCTGGTGCACGAAATGACCGGCCAGCTTGTCCCGGCCGGAGCCGACAGCGGTGGTCCACCGCTCGGAGGGGGTGTTCAGCCAGGCCGCGACCGCGTCCTTGAGCGTGGAGTACCGCTCGGCGCCGTCGTGCCACGGGGCCCCGGCGGTGATGTAGACGCGCTCCGTGCCCGGCGCGACGGCCAGCACCGCGTCCAGGATCTCCCCCGGGGTACGGGCGCCGAGGTCCAGGCGCACCACGCGGTCACGCACCGCCAGGTCCCCGCACGCCGCGTCCAGGAACACCGTCGAACGGGCCTGCTGGACGAAGTTCGGACGCCTCGACACCAGCCCCGTCGTCACCGCCTCGAACCGGGCACCCACCAGGCCCAAGGGGAGCGCGGGAAGCTCACGCGGCCCGGACTCGACCACCGGACGCGGCCCCGCAGCGACCGGGACAGCCGGCTCGCCCTGCGCAGCAGCCGGCACGGCCGGGACGGGACGCCCGACGACCTGGCCCCCGGTCACGGACGACACCTCGGCCACCGGAACGGCCGGGGGCTGCTCGCCGACTGCCGGAGCGGCGGGGGTGAGCTGCCCGGCGACCGTCCGGTCCTCGGCCTCGGCCGGTGCCTCGGTCACCGGGGCGGCCGGGGCCGGCTGCTCGAGCACGGAGGCCGGGCGGGTCAGCGCCGGAGCGACCGCAACCGCCGGCGCGGCCACGGGCACCGGGGCGGGCCGAGAGGCCAGGGCGGGCGGGGCGGCTGTGGGCTGCCCGGTGGCGGGCGGGATCGACGCAGTGGGGCGGTCCGAGGCGGCCTGTTCGCCGGGTTCCGTGTCCCCGGCGGCCCGTCCGGCCGTGTGCGGTGCGGCGGGCTGCTCGACAGCCCGGTCCTCCTCGGCGCACGACACCCCGGCCGTCAGAACGGCCGGGTCCTGACCGGGCGCGGCGGCGGGGCGGGTCAGCGCCGGGGCGACCGCGCCCGCGGGCCCGTCGACCGGCACTGCCGCCAGGACGGGGGCGGACGCCGGGGCGGGCGCGGCGGCGGCCCGATCGTCGGCAGGGGCCGTGCGGACGGCGGCCGGGGTCGGGTCAAGCAGCGGGGCGATCCGCACCACGTCGCCGACCGACAACCCGGAGGCCTTCGCGACCGCCGCCGCCCGGGCGCCCTCGTACCCCGCCAGCCCGGCCACCCGGCGCGCACGCCGCTGGTTGAGCTTGTCGAGCTCCTTCTGCGCGGCGGCGACCTGCTTCTCCGCGGCCGTGATCTCGCCGCGCAGCTCGCGCAGACCGGCGAGCTCGGCGGTGTACGACTTCCGGTCCATCAGCAGGTCACTCCCCCTCGGCGGCGGGCTGGCCGGCGGCGGCCGGGCGGGTGGGGACGTAGGCGATCGGGCCGCCGGACACCGACGCCAGGCGGGTGCCGAGCAGCAGGCCCGCCAGGCGGGCGTCCTCGGGCTCGGCCGGGTCGGCGGCGTTGGCGGGGGCGGTGAGGTCGGTCAGATAGCCGGCCAGGCGAGCCTTCGGGAAGCGGTACCGGCCCGCGGTGCCGGCAGTGCCGTCGGACTCCCACTCGCTCAGCCCGGTCAGGACCGCGATGACGAACCCGGCGACCGTCACTGGGAGAACGGTGCCGGCCGCGACCCGGGCCGGGTCGCACCGCCACCAGCCGGACAGCGCGGCCAGCATCTGCGCCCGGTCCAGGCCGGTGCCGAAGCCGATCCACTCACGGTCCGGCTCGTCGACCCGGGTCGGGGCGTCCGAACGCAGCACCGCCACCTCGGCCGCGCCGAGCACGGTCAGGTCGGCGGCGGGCCGGGCCTGCAACTGCTGGAGCGCGGCCAGCGGGAACACCTGCCGGCCGCTCTCGCGCACGCCGGGGACCACGCCGGTGGCCATCAGCTTCTTCACCGTCGGGATCGAGCACCCCAGCGCCGTGCCGGCTTGACCGGTCGTCACGAACACACCCACAACCTCCACGCCTATTCATTTAACTTGAAACGCCAGGGGGACTCTACGCCGCCCCACCGACACCATCCACGCCTTTCCAGTACGTCGCACAAGCATGACGCGCTGGCCTGTCGCCGACCCCCCGCTGCCGCGGTCGGCAGCCCGGCAGGGCAGCGCAGGTCTCACCGGCCGCACATCACCGCCGTTCGATCACGTCCACCGGGCAGCAGACCGTTCGAGGCATACAGGGCGCCCCCAGCCCCTAATGTCGTCGGCACTGACGGGAGAGGGAGTCGAGCAGTGACTGCAGAACAGGTCGACACCGCAGAGACGGTCGGGCAGCCGAGCGGCGACGCGCCCGCTGGCGCGGTCGGCAGACAGAGGACCGAATCCGCACAGAGCGGGAGTCCAACGGCGACGGAGGAACAGAGCGGCACCGGACAGGCAGGCGGGGGGCCGAGCGGCGACGCACCCGACGGCCCGGCCGACGGGCAGACCACGGCGTCCGTGTCCGACAGGGCGGCGCTGGTCGCCGCGCGGGCGGCCATCGCGGCGGCCGTGCTCGCGGGTGTCGGCCTCGTAGCGAGTGGGATCAGCACCTTCTACGCCGCCCGGGTCGCGCAGGCCCAGGTCGACCAGATCAACCAGCAGATGAGGAACGAGGAGAGCAAGAACGCCTCGAAGGTCGCCCTCTGGTCGCAAAAGGACAAGGACAGGGGCCCCTCGGAGATCCACATCGCGAACCGGTCGCAGGAGACGTTCTACGACGCCCAGCTCATCATCCAGATCGACATCGACGAGCCCAATGGCGACCGATATGTGGTGGTACACCAGTTCACGTTCATGCCGTGCACCGAAATCGCGATCAGTCTCGACCGGTTGAAGGCCGCTCCCAAGGGCACAATGAACGACTTCCCCGGTACCAAGATGTTGGACACCGGACTCGCCATCCCGGAGTTCAGCATCGACTTCCAGGACGCCGACGGGATCCACTGGTTCAAGTCTCCCACCTCGCTGAGCCGCCAGATCCCCAAGTCGTTCCCCTACCCCAATGACGCAGCCGACAAGGGACACGTGACAACAGTCGCATGGCAAGATCTCGGCCCCACCACACCCGTTCCCGGATGCGGCCAGCAGGCGGACAAGGACGACTAAAGCGCCCACCCCACCCGACGACCTCGGCCACGCCCTCAGTCCCTTCGGCCCTTCCAGTGGCCGATCGAGCCTGCCAGTGCCGACACGCGGCGGAGGGCACGGCCCAGCGCGCATCCGGCAAGTCGTCGGCACCGGCCCGGGCAAGGCGGGGCCGCCGCCTGCGGGCGTTGGCGGAGGGACCGGGGGTAAGCGCGGAGCAGGGGCTGGCGGTGCTGGCCGAGCGCGTCCAGGTCGACGGCGACGGCCTGGTCCACGTCCCCGCCGTCGCGACCACCCCGGTGCCGCCCGAGACGGAGCCGGGCCCGCACCGCGACCGCCCGCTCCCTCGGGCCCGCTGGGACGGGGCCGAGCGCATTGGCCGCCTCAACGCCCATGACGAGGACTACCTCGGCCCGGCACTCGACCGGTAGCCGGGGATCGGCGCGGCGGTGCCGGCGTCCTGGAACGCGTGGATCGAGAACCACTCCCCGCCAGATAGTGGGACAGGAGTGCCGTGCGCTCCCAGCGGTTGGGGCCGAGCGTCCAGGTGCCGGCGGCGAGATCGTCCAGGCCCTGCTTGCGGACGGCGTCGTCGCTGGCGCCCAGGCGGTGGTCCAGGTCGTCGGGGCGAGGCCCTCGATCCCGGACCAGCAGGCCAAGATCAGCACGTGGCCGGTGTCGGCGACCACGCGGTGCGGCCGGGCGCACCGCACCCGCCCATCGTGGATGTCGCGGTGCAGCACGGTGGCGCCGGGCCGGAACAGGGGCGGTCGGTCGTGGTACTCGTCCGAGCATCCGTCACGACCCGGGCGTCCCCCGGCGCAAGGGCGGAGAAGTCCTCGAACGGCTCCCAGCGAATCAATGTGGGCCGGGACACGGAACACGGGGCGCAGCTGACCTCGAGTCCCCGGCCGCCGCGATGGTGGCCGGTGACTCGGTGACGAGCACTTCGTCGGCGTCACAGCACTGGTCGTGACGGGCGGTTTCAGCGTGGGCGGCCGCGCTGGCTGCGTAGGTGAGGACCAAGAACGACTGTTGGTGGGTTCTGGCAGCGGTTGGCCGTTGATGGCGGGTCGATTATCGGTGGGAACCGAGAGCACTCGCGTATGCCGCTGATCTCCTGCAGTGCCCGGCGTTGACAGCCGGCAAGGCTCGGCTCGATGGTCGGGGCATGGTGACCTCAGGCAGGGACAGCGAGTGCGACAGGACGTGGCAGGGGGCGTTGGAGGCCTGGCGACCGCCGCATCAACCTGGGGACTGGGCCAGTCCTGGAGTGTGGGCCGTGCTGCAGCTGGCGGCGGAGGAGCCGGTGCTGCGGAGGATGTTCGTGTGGACCAGCATGAACGAGCTGCATGTGTCGGCGACGGGCGACTTCCGTGACTACTCCGTGGAGCCGTTCCCGGCGATCGCTGCGTCGACCAGTGGTTTTGTCGTGATGACGCATCCATGGGGACCGGACCATGCGGCGCTGGAGACCACTGACCCGGCAGCTGCGTTGGCATGCATGGTTCGTCTGATGGAGGACCAGGTCTCCTCCGCGGGGGCCGATAGAGGCTAGGCCCCGAAGGTGCTTCCTGGAGCTCCGGGGGCGGTGGTCGGCTTGCGGTCTGTTCCTGCCGGGCGCGGGTGCCGGCGAGTCGGTAGGAGTCGGTGCCGGTCTCGATGATGGTGCCGTTGAAGGTGAGGCGGTCGACGATAGCCGCGCAGAGCCGGGGGTCGGTGAAGGTCTTGGTCCAGCCGGCGAACGACTCGTTCGAGGCGATGGCGACGCTGTTCTTCTCCTCGCGCCCGGTCAGCACCCGGAAGAGCAACTCGGCTCCCCGCCGGTCGAGTTCCATGTAGCCCAGCTCATCGACGCAGAGCAGGTCGACGCGGCCGTAGCGGGCGATGGTCTTGGCCGGCTGCTTCTCGTCCGCGGCCTCGACCAGCTCGTTGACGAGCTCGGTGGCCGGCACGTACTTGACCCTGAACCCGGCCATCGCGGCCTCGGTGCCGAGCGCGATCAGCAGGTGCGACTTGCCGGTGCCGGAGTCGCCGATCAGGCAGAGCGGCAGACTCTTCTTGATCCACTCGCAGGTCGCGAGGGTGTGGATCGTCGCCGGGTCGATGTTCGGGTTCGCATCGACGTCGAACTTCCGCGAGGACTTGTCCCGGGGGAAGCCGGCGGCCTTGATCCGCCGTTCCGACCGGCGCCGGGCCCGGTCGTCGCACTCGGCCATCAGCAGCTCGGCGAGGAAGCCGAGGTAGGACATCCGCTCGCGGGCGGCGCTTTCGGCGAGTTCGGGGAACTGGGATCGGACGGTGGGAAGCCTCAGCACCCGGCAGGCCTGGACGATGGCGGCGGTGGCGGCCTGCTCGGTGATTCCCCGCCGGCGGTGAAAGGTCACGGCATTCTCCTTCAAGGGGCGGGACGGCCCGGTCGGCGGTGTCGCAGCAACTGGTCGTAATGGGCCACCGAGGGCAGCGGCCACGTGTCGGGCGGAAACCGGGCCAGACGCCGCCCCGCTCAGCGGCCGGCCTGCTCGGCGACCCGGGGCCCGCCCCGACCGAAGCACCGCACCCCAGAAACCGGCACAACCGGCCCACCACGACCGCACACCACCCACCGGCAACGGACACGACCAGGGCACCACACCGATCAGGCACGGCGCACAGCCAACCCGGCAAGGAACCGCGCCCAGGGCACAGCACCCCGACAAGAGACGGCCCCACCCCACACCACGACGAGCAACACCATCAACACCACACACCCACATGCACAACCCGGTCCTGCTCAACCCAAAGGCCGACAGAACAGCCGCCACCATCGATACCGCCGCAACTGAGTGACAACCACGGTCAAGACCAACCGCACCGCACACACCCCACCCGGCGAAGCGACCACCCGCCCGACCCGGGCAAGCAACAGCGACATAGGCAGCAAGGAACCGGCTCCTCCCCGCGCGGAGGTGACCGACAACGCCGACGGCAACACCCTCGACCGGACCACCACCGACGCCTCCCGCGCCCAGTGACCCCGCCGGCCACCCGAGGCCCCTCCCGAAAGCCGAGGGCGCGCCGAACCGGCCCCGCGCGGGGCGGATCGCAGCCGACCCACGGGCGACCGGACCGCTTCCCGGCCCGGCCACCCATCGCAGCCCCCGCCCACGACCCACCCGACGACCCACCCACCACAGCTACACGGCGGGGGCGGCTTCCCGGCCGGGGCCGTCGCAGGGCGGGTAGGTCGCGCTGCCCGTTCGCTCGGCGGCGTCGATGTACGCGGCAAGAGCGTCGCGGGACCGGGCGAGGTCGGCCATCCGGTCGTCCAGTTGCCGCAGGCGTGACCGCATGGCGGCCAGCAGCTCGGGGCATCCGGCCAGCTCCGGGGCCTCTCCGAGCGCGCACGGCAGCAGGTGGGCGATGTCCTCGGAGGACAGGCCGGCGCCGAGCAGGTGCCGGATCTGCTTCACCCGCAGGACGGCCTCCTCGTCGTACTCGCGGTAGCCGTTGGCACCGCGGACCGCCTCCAGCAGCCCCTGGGCCCCGTAGTAGCGCAACTGGTGAGTGCGCACTCCCGTCCGACGACTCAGCTCCCCGATCCGCACCGCGACCTCGCTTGACCTTCACACCGGTATCAACGTTGACGATGCTGCCATGAACCACAGCACCGAAACACCCGTGACGATCATCGGACTCGGCCTGATGGGCCGGGCACTCGCCGGCGCGTTCCTGAAGGCCGGCCATCCCACCACCGTGTGGAACCGCACGCCCTCCAAGGCCGACCGGCTGGTGGCCGACGGTGCCCGGCTGGCCCCGAGCGTGGGCGACGCGCTCAGGGCGGGCTCGCCGGCGATCATCTGCGTCACCGACTACCCCGCCGTGTACGAGCTGCTCGGGGCGGACGACGTCGACCTGGAGGGCACGACGCTGATCAACCTGACCTCGGGGAGCTCGGCCCAGGCCAGGGAGGCCGCCCGGTGGGCCGAGCAGCGCGGCGCCCGCTACCTGGACGGCGCCGTCATGGCCGTTCCGCCGGCCGTCGGCACCGCCGACGCGGTGATCCTGCACAGCGGGCCGCAGGCGGACTTCCAGGCGCACGAGTCGACGCTCGGCGCCCTCGGCACCCTCTCCTACCTGGGCGCGGACCACGGGCTGGCGTCGCTGTACGACGTGGCCGGCCTGGCCATGATGTGGAGCGTCCTGAACGCGTGGCTCCACGGCACCGCCATGCTCAGGACCGCCGGCGTCGACGCCGCGACCTACGCACCGTTCGCACGGCGGATCGCCGCCGAGGTCGCCGAGTGGCTGCCCGGGTACGCCGAGCAGATCGACAGCGGATCCTTCCCCGCCGAGGTGTCGGCCCTGGAGACCGACGCACGGGCGATGGAGCACCTGCTCGACGAGAGCGAGGCAGCAGGGGTCAACACCGACCTGCCGAAGCTCCTCAAGTCCATGGCCGACCGGGCGATCGCCGCCGGACACGGCGCCGAGCAGTACCCCGTGCTGATCGAGGAGTTCGGCACGCCCCGCCACGACTGACCGGACCCGGCCGCGCCGTTCGGCCCGCGACGCCACCGTGCGGCCGAACGACGCGGGCCGCCGGGACGGCCGAACGCAGGCGGCACGGTGACGCGAGCGCCCTCAGCGCCCGGTGGTGGCGGCCGGCGCGGCGAGGGCGGGGCGGTACCACAGGCGGTGGACGAGGGGGCCGACGGACAGCACCGCCGCGCCCGCCACCGCGCCGATCAGGACGGAGGACCGGCCGCCCCCGTTGAGGAACGCGCCGAGGCACGCGGCGGCGACGACGAGCGGCCGCAGCAGGGTCAGCGGACCGAGCCCGACGACCATGGCGAGGGTGCTCGCCCGGAACGGCAGCAGCAGGTAGGCCGCGAGCGACAGGAGGACCACGGCCGCGTACAGGGCCAGCGGCAGCAGATAGCCCCGGCCGCCGGCGCTCAGCTCGGCAAGGGCACGCCGCGGATCGGCGGCGGTGAGCAGACACACGACCGCGACCACCGCGGGCGCCGCCAGCAGGACCGCCCCGACGGCCAGCCCGCGCAGCGCGGCACGCGCGTTGACCCGGCGCTTGCGGATACGGGCGTCGCGGCCCGCACAGGCCCGGAAACCGCTGAACGCCGCATCGACGAGCCCGAGCACCAGCAGCGGCAGCGCGGGCGTCACGACGCGACCCGCACGAACTGCTCGGCCCCCAGCAGCCGGCGGGAGGAACGGCCCAGCGCCCGGCGCAGCGGCGCCTCCAGGTGCGGGCGCACGCCCAGCACCGGCCGCAGCGTCGTGCAGAACGGGTTGGCGACCCGCCGGGGCTCGTAGAGCAGCGGTCGCATTCCCGACGCCGCGGCCGCCCGCAGCAGGACCTCGTCGCCGTGGGCCCGCCGCGCGGAGGCGACGCCGTCGTGCCGGCCCAGCGGGTGGCGCATCCGGGCGCGGTGGAACATCCACGCCCCGACGGGGGCGAGGCCCGTCGCGGCGATGTCGTAGTGGCAGAACGCCAGCGCCGAGGAGGCCCCCTGCGTGGCGAAGAAGCCCGCCAGTGCCGGCTCCGGGAAGTGGTGCAGTACGCCGGTCGACACGTACACGGTGGCGGCCTCCGGCAACGCGAACGCGTCGCCGTGGACGAAGCGGCAGTTCAGCTCCTCCGCCCGGGCCAGTCGCCCGGCCTCGCCGACCAGCGCCGCGTCCAGATCGACGCCCAGCAGCTCGACGTCCGCGCCCAAGGCGCCGGTGGCCGCGAGCCGGCGGACCAGGTAGCCCAGCCCGCAGCCGACGTCGACCAGGCGGTACGGACCCGGCGCGCCCGAGGCCCGGATCGCGGTGAACAGCGGACCGAGCAGGTGGACGAGGCGTTCACCGATGCGCAGTTCCTCGTTCAGCCGCTGCATCTCGGTGTGCACGCCGATCAGCAGCCGGTCCACCGCGGCCGCGTCGAGGATCCCGTCCCCGTCCACGGGCAGCCCCGCCACGATCCTGGCGGCCCACCCGTCGCCGTGCGCGCGCAGCCGCGCCACGACCTCGGCACGCCGTACCGGCAGCCGCCCACCCGTGACCGGGTCGACCGCGGTGATCAGATCGGAAATCTCGAGCACAGACACACCGCGCACCCTAGCGACCGCACCACCGCGGCCCCACCGCCGGGCCGGCCGGCGGGCGGGCGGTGACCGTGCGACAGCGCACGTCCACGACGCCCTTCAGATGTGGGCGGTGAGGCCGGTGGCGGGGTCGTGGGAGATCAGCGTCAGCATCCTCGGGTCGTACCGGACGGTCTCGCCGGTCAGCAGGGCCGGTCGTCGGCCGGCCGTCGCCACCTCCACCAGGAACCGCAGCACGGAGGCCACCCCCGCCCCGTCGAGGACGTGCTCGGGGCGGACGGAGAACTCGATCTCCTCTACCGGCGGAGAGTAGTTATTCCTGATGCGTTGTATTCCTCTCTTGGGAGTCAGCGGGTCGGCGACGGCGATGAGGACGGCGACCAGCTCGTTCGGACCCGAGGGCCCGCGCGGGCAGGCCAAGCGCCCACTGGCGGTTGGTGAAGACGCGGCTGACCACGATGCAGTCGGTCATCCCCAGCTCCCACGCCGGCTGGTGCTCACTGCGCAGCGGTTCGGTGGCGCGCTGGTAGACGACTCTGCGCGCGTACAGGTCGGCCAGCATCTCCGCGTGGACAGCCCGGGCCCAGCGGGCAGGCCGAATGCGAAGGCCGGCCCGCTGACGCATGCGATCGGGCGAGCCGGTCGGCAATCCGCTGCCGCTTGGGAACTCGGGCAGCAAAGACTGCTGCCAACCGAGCGCCTCTTCCTACCTGGCGCCGGCCAGTTGCCGAGGACACAACCGGACGACCCCGGCGGACGGCCGCCCCGTGCTCACCGAAACCACCGGCACGGGGCGAAGTGCCTCGGTGTCAGCTCAGCCGAGGTGTCCGTCGCCGACCCGGACACCGTCATCGTAGGAGCGCTGTGACAGCCTGCGGGCCGCGCCCGGCGACAGGCTGAGGCCGTAACCGAGGGCGGCCACGGCCGGCGCGAGGAGTTCGACGGGCAGGGAGCCGTGCCGTTCGACGACCAGCCGCACGCGGCCGTCGTCGTCTCTTCCGTCGGTCTTGTGGAACGCCAGGACGGTGGTGGACATCGGGGCATGGCACGGGTAGCCGCGCCGCGCGGCTTCCTCGTCCGCGTGTTCCAGGAAGGTGATGCCCGGTTCGCCGTCGAACTCGGCCTTGAGCGCGGCGGCGCGCCAGTGCGCCGGCTCCTCCCAGGCGCCGGTCAGCTTCCGGGAGCGGTTGGCAGAGGTGACGTAGAGGAAGTCCTCCCCGGTGGCGGCGAGCGCCTTGGCGAGGAAGGCGTTGGAGGGGCAGGCGTATCCGGGAGCAATCACCTGGGTCGTACGGACCCCTGCATCGGCCTGAGTGAGGTGGTCGGGGACATGGGCCGCCGCCGGACCGCGGAAGCCGAACGGCCCGAGCACGTAGAGGGCGTCGATGAGGCCAAGTAACTTACGGTGCGTCAGCCCAGAGGGGAGCCTGGACCAGTCGAAGACCGACGGGATCCGGGAAGGGGTCGTCGTGATGCTGCCCACCTGGTCGGCCGGCCGGCCCTTCATGAGGTTCACCCGGCCGACCGTGGCGCGGTCCGGGCGCGCGGTGAGGGCGTACATGTTCGCGAACCCGTGAGCCACCACGCCGCCCTCGGCAAGGACTTCGGCTGCGGCCTTGATGCCTTCCGGATCGGTGAGGGGGGCCGATCGGCCGATCGTGCTCCGGTGCGAACTGGCCACCAGGTACTCCTCTTCCGCAGCGGGGCCCGGGGCCCCGACGCCATTGCAGGCCGTGCGATGCCCGGCCCTGGCCGGGCACCGCGGAAGGTGATGAAGGACGAGGCGACCGCCCCGGTCATGCTCGTAGCGCTGACCCCGGATGCGGCCGACTCGCAGTGGATCGTTCCATGACGACGTGTCAGTCCACCACCGCCCTTGACAAATCGGGAGATGACCGTAGGACACCCGCAGCGGCCGGGCCCCGCGTTGTGTCGGCCATCGCGCTGCTCGGCGAGGCGCCCGCGTACCTGGTCGACACGTGACCGGAAGCCGACCGGGCGAGTGCCGCTGCGTCGGGGCACTGCCGTCATGCACTGGGCAGGGGCTGCCGTGTCAACGTCGGCGGCCCGGATGGGGTCTACGATCCGCCCGTGTCGGTCTCGAATTATCGCGGTGCGCAGGGTGCCGTGCCAGGACAGGGGTTGAGGCGTTGTCGTCAGTGGACGTGGTGCGGGAGTCGGCCGGGGCCGGGCGGGTCGTGTTCTTCGAGGAGTCGGCGCGCGACGGTGCGCAGGCCAAGACCTTGATGAGTGCCGGCTTCCGGGTCCGGCTGGCCCGCGAGCAGGGGGCGGTGTTCGGAGCGGACGGGCCCCGGCACGTGGTGTTCGCGGCCGGCTTCCCCTCCGTGTGCGGGCAGGAGTTCGAGGCGACGCGGCAGGTCGCGCTGGAGGCGCAGGGCTCGGTGAGCCCGTCCGCGATCTGCCGGGGCACGGTGGCGGACGTGCGGCTGGCGCTGAGCGCGGTGCGGGGTGCGGCGCACGCCCGGGTCATGGTGATCGTGGCCGCCTCCGACGCGACCGCCCAGGCCCTGGTGCACAGCGGCGCCCGAGAGGCCCTGCGCCAGGGTCTGGACGTGGTGAAGGAAGCGGTGGGCCTGGCGGACGGGATCGCGGTGGACGTGTGCCTGGCCGACGTGCCCCGCGCGGACCACGGCCTGGTGGCCGAGTACGCCGGGGCGATGACGGCCCAGGGGGCGGGGACGATCGTGCTGGCCGACACGGTCGGCGACCTGCTGCCCGGCCAGACCCGGGACCTGTTCCAGCGGGTCGCGGCCGGCGCGGGGCCCGAGGCGGTCCTGGTCTCGCACCTGCACAACGACCTGGGCCTGGGGCTGGCCAACACCCTGGCCGCCTTGGAGAGCGGGGTACGGGTGGCGGCGTGCTCGTGGCTGGGCATGGCCGAGCGCAGCGGCATGACCGCCACCGAGCAGTTGCTCTTCCTGCTCGCACACGACCGTGCCAAGGCCGAGCAGGTCCTCGGCGCCGGCTGCGAACCGTGGTGGACGCAGCCGGACCTGACCCGGCTTCCGACGATCGCGCGGATGGTGTCCGCAGAGACCGGAGTCCCGCTCACCGTCACCACCCCTGTCGTGGGAACCGGCGTCGCCACCATCTCCACCGGAACCCCCTTCACCCACCCGCAGACCTTCCAGCCCTACGACCCCCAACACCACCTCGGGCTGGCCCCGACCGTGGTCCTCACCCACCTCGCCAGCCGGCGCGTGCTGAACGCGGTCGCCGAGCGACTCGGCCACCGACTCGACCCGGCCCAGACCAGCACCGCCCTGGCCTGGGTCAAGGACCGCGCCTACCGCCTGAACCAAGCCGTCATCGCCGACGCCGACTTCGCCGCCTACCTCGACGGCCTCACCGCCACCACACCCCGATCCTGAACGGACCCGCCCCCATGCCGGCCACCGCCCCGCTTCACACCACCGCCGCCGCCCACGCCCTGACCGCCGGACGAGCCGCCGTCCTGCCCAACCCCAGCCCCCTCACCTACGTCGTCACCGCCACCACCCCCCAAGCCGTCAACAACGCCAAAGGCCGCCCCGCCGGCCAGGAAGTCGCCCTGTGGGTCCACGACGACACCACCTGGACCGACCTCACCACCCACCTGGACCTGACACCGACCGCCCGGCGCACCGCGACCACCCTGCTGCGCGACCACCTGGTCACCCTCCTCGTCCCCGTACGCACCCACACACCGCCACCGGCCTGGACCACCCCCGCCCTGCGCGACGGGCACCTCCTCCTCTACGGCGCCCGCTGGCAACCCCTCACCCCGTTGCTCGACCGCTTCCCGCTCCTGTACGTCAGCAGCGCCAACCGCACCGGACACCCCCCGGCCGCCACCGCCCGCCAGGCAACCGCCATGTTCGGACCCGAAACCCCCGTCACCGACGCCGACACCCTGCGCCACACCGACACGCCCCACGCCGCCACCACCATGCTGCGCATCACCCCCGACGGGGACCTGGCCCACATCCGCCACGGAGCCCAGGACCGGGCCCACGGCAGCGACCCGAACCGCTACCTGGAACACCTCCGCGAGACGACAGCCCGCTGAAACCCAAGGCCTCCGTCATCGGCCCCGGAACCCTGCGGATGACAGGGGGTCAGCCGGGGTCCGGCCGGCGTGGGCCGCCCGACTGCGAGGGCGGGTCGGAGGTGGCGGGCCAGGGGCCTGCTGTCCAACTGCTCGGGGAGCCGAGTCCTTGACGGTCGGCGCGCTCGGCGCGGCCGCGGTGCAGCGGGTCGGGGAACTCGGACGCGGTCAGGCGGTCGAGCTGGTCGAGGTAGTCGCGTACCAGCTCCTGCCTGGTCGGCGGACACAGGGGCAGCAGATCCAGCAGCAGCGCCCGAACACGCCGCACCACCTGGAGCGATCCCGCGCCGCAGCCGATGATCTCGTCCAGAGCCAGACTCAGCAGCGCCTCCCACTGCAGCGCGGGGTACGTGATCCGGGCCCGCCCCGCCGCGTCGGCGACCACGCCGGGGCCGAGCGGTCGCGGCGCCAGGCGCTGGAGGACGTCGTCCAACTGGTCCAGGCTCTGCACCGCCGTGGTCGGATCGTTGACCGCCGGCGACAGCGCCCGGATCGCGATGTCCACGATCAGCCGCACACCGTAGGCAGGGTCCTGCTCGATGGTCCGGTCCGGGCCGAGCAGCACCAGGCGGTCCACTGCCGCCTTGATCCCGGCAGGCGCCCGGCCGTGGACGGTCGCCAACGGGGCCCCGTCGCCAGGAAGTCGCCGACTGCCGGGAGGAAGCGGATCAGCACGTCCTGGGACTGCGCGAGCCGGCGCAGCCGGTACAGGTCGAGTTCCTGCAGTACTCCCGGCGCGCCCGAGTGCCGCACCAGTGTGACCGGGCCGGCGTCCGCGACGGTGGCGCGCTCGGGGCCGGGGTGCGCGGCGTCGGGGCCCACCGGGTAGGTCCGCTCGATCACGTCTCTGAGTTGGCTGCTGACCGCGCGTGCGAGGCCGCCGGGGGTGGTCGCCGAACGGAGCGTCACCAGCAGGCGCAGGAACAGTACCGAGCTCAGCACGGTCAGCGCGACCGCGACGGTCACGGACAGCCGGGGTACGTCGTCGGAGGTGACCTGGCTCAGCACCACCAGCGCGTACATGAACGTCGCCACGAAGATCCCGAACAGGCTGGGGAACCGGCCGAAGTAGGCCAGTGCCGCGAACAGGCGCGGTGACATGCCCTGGATGGTCTGGATCACCAAGGTGATCGCGGTGAACACGAACCCGGTGAGGGTGATCATTCCGGCGGCGATGGCCCCGAGCGTGGCCTGGGCGGTGCCGGAGTCGTAGTTCAGCGCGCCGGACGGGTGGCGGCCGAACTCCAGCCGGGGCAGCACCAGCCCCAGGACCACGCCGAGCACGACCACGGCGATGGCGGCGGACCACCCCGGGCGCTGTGGCCTCGGGCGCCGCCGCCGTTTCGTGCCGGGCCCGCCCGCGGTCGTGGGAGCCAGCTGCGCTGCGAGATGGCTCAAGCGAGCAGCTTTGCCTTCGCTCGCTGGAACTCCTCATCGGTCAGCGCGCCGCTGTTCTTCAGTTCCGACAGTTTGGCGAGCTCGTCCACGTGGCTCGCTGCCCCGCTGTCCGGGGTTCCGGCCGCCTCGCGGACGTACTGCTTGAACGCCGCATCGGCTTGCCGGGCCTGCGCGATGTCGCGTTCGCCCATGGACCTGCCGCGGACGATCACGTAGACCAGCACGACGAGGAAGGGGAGCAGGATCACGAAGACGATCCAGCCGGCCTTGCCCCATCCACCCATGTCGTGGCTGCGGAAGACGTCCGAGAGGACCTTGAAGAGCAGGAAGAACCACAGGATCCAGAGGAAGAACTCCAGCATCGTCCAGAACAGGTTGAGCAGCGGGTAGTCGGACCCAGCTGGCTCCCAGGCTTCCGGCGTCCCACATGCGGACGCAGTCAGCACCGGTCTAACCCGCCACCAGGGAGGTCACACGCCCGGCGGGCCGACCGGGTGGAGTCTGCGCAGTGGTCCACCTGCGTCGCGTCACGGGGAGCCGGCAGGTGCCCCACTGGTACCGGTGTGTGCGGCCGGGCTGAACAACCCCGGCCGCCGGACCTGCGGCCCGTCAGTGGTTCTGCGGGTCGGCGCTGTCCAGGGCCGCCAGGACGCCGTACTGGTCTGCGACGCGGACCTCCAGGTCGGGGTGGCGGGTGAGCAGCTCGTCCAGGTCGGCCCGGAACTTCGGCGAGTGCGTCATGTGCTCGGGCACGACCAGGTGGCCGCCCTGCTCGGGTGGGGTGATCCCGGAGACCAGGGCGCGGCGCACCACGCGGTCGTGGCGGGTGGCGGCGCCAGTGCCTCGGAGGGGGTCGTGGGCGAGGGCGACGACGCCGCCGCGCGCGGAGAGCTGGTCGAGGTCGGGGACCAAGCGCCAGATCTGCTGGGCCTGGTGGCTCTGGACGGAGCCGGCGAGGTTGGCCTCCAAACCGCGGGCATGGCACAGGTCGACGAAGAAGCGGATCTCCTCCAGGGACAGGATGCCGGTGCGGGGCAGGCCGTGCGCGTCGGTGTCGTGGGCGTCCAGGTCGACGAGTTCTTCGCTGCCCGCGGTCGAGATCAGGCCGATCCGGGCGACCTTCAGCAGGATGCTGGTGTCGATCATGATGGCGTCCGCCCCGGCGGTGGCACTGGCCTCGACCATGGTGCGGATCGCCTCGGTGTCCGTGCGGCGGCGCCGGGTCAGGCCGTGATCGGCGTGCGCGAAAGGCTCGCTGACGGTGACGTGGGTGCCGCGCGCCGCGGCCGGCAGCGCGCCGCAGGCCTTCAGCTCGGCCTCGTCGGGACGGTGCTCGGGGAAGAGCGGGCGTCCGTCGTCGCCGAGCAGGGCGTCCGCGTGTTCCACCAGGTCGAACGCGCCCGGTGCATCGGGCGTCGCCGGGTCGTACTCGCGCAGACCCACCAGGGCCCGGCGGACCTGCGGCAGGGTTTTGCGGGCGTCCCACAGGTCCAGGTCCTGGGCGAACAGCACGGACATGACCCGGGTCTGCCCGAGGCCGTCGGCACGCCGCAGGGTCGCGGTGATCTCCGCGAGGACGTCGGTGAGCTGGTCGACGCCCATACCGTCGAGCCCGACTTTCACGATCGGACAGGGATGGACCCGGGTGCCCATCGAGACGGCCACGCCGAGTGCCGCCTGGGCGGCCTTGCCGACCCTCTCGTACTGGGACTTGGCGACCGCGAGCCCGTTCACGGCACGCCGGTGCAGGAGTTGGTCCTCACCGATGTTGGTGCTCAGTTGGACGGGCAGGTCCCGACGGGCGGCGAGGACGGCATCGGCGATGTCCATGATCCGGCGGGGCTTGATCGTGCCGAGCGCGCTGCGCGGGTCCTCGCTGTCGATGATCCGCGCTCCGCCGAGCACCGCCTCACGGGCCTCCTGCGGCCCGAACACACTGACCAGCACCCGTCGGTCCCCACCGATCCCGCTGCGCACGCGTCTTCCCCACCCTCCGGAGCGATCTCACTGACGGGCAGACGCTACCGGGAGCCCGACGCCCCCGTCACAGCCTTCGGATTGAATCCCTCCCATGCGAAATGCAGGATCCGGTCGGGTCCTTCGCCGTGGCGGCCCAGCTGTGCTTCGCGCAGCCGCGAGCGCCGCTGCTCCGGCATCGACCGCATCACCGGGCCGGCGGGCAGCTCGGTCAGATAGCTGGACACCCACTCCGCCGCGGCCAGCGGCTCGTCCCGCAGGACCTCGGGGTGGACGGCGGGCGTACCTCCCGGGCCCCACTCGGGCGAGGCGGCCAGTTCGACCTCCACCCAAGCGTCTGTGTTCTCGCCCAGGTCCTCATCGCACGTGTCCATGCGGTTACCCCTGGCAACGCCCCAGGCCAGGACTACCTGGTTGCGTTAAGTCATTGACGTATCGTCAGAATCGGTAACCAATGGCAGGATGCGTACCCGGCCGAGAGGAGGACGGGTACGTCCCGCCTTGCCGCTTCTGACATCGCCTCCTCTCCCCACTCCCACCAGCCCACGGGAATTGGTGGCGTGCTGCTGGAGATACGGCGACTGGGCGTGCACCAGTCGATTCACCGTGACGGCAGCATTCCAGTCGCTCCGACCGGCGTGAGGAGCATTCGGCCAACATGCCGAGGAGCCGCCTCGCCCCACCACTGCAGGGACTGCTACGAAGAAGTCTCCCGGACAACACAGCGTCAGATCGGCTATGGAGAGCGGAGCTACTTGTCGCTTCGCCGTAGCTGGCAGCTCGACGGCACCCATCGCTACACTCCCGAGGCTGCCGAACTCACCGTCGGATCGGGTTGTCAGGACCGCTGGCTGTGCCCCAGGGGCGCAGGGAGACGAAGCGGTCGGTAACGCGGAACGTGATGCCAGGTTCGCAATGACCGGAAGGCCATGTCGCGCACCAGAGTGGCGGCCGGAGAAGGGGAGGGTCGCAATGACTGATTCGCGGGCGGTGGTGGCTGGCGGGAGCATAGCCGGGCTGTTGACGGCTGCCGCGCTGGCCGGAGCGTTTGACGAAGTCCTGGTGCTGAAGCGGGACGTGTTGCCGGAGGGAGAGGGTTTCCGGGCGGGTGTGCCGCAGGCCCGGCAGTCGCACGGGCTGCTGCTGCGAGGCGCCAAGTCGATCGAGAAGCTCCTGCCCGGGGTGCAGGAGGAGCTGCGGGCAGGTGGGGCTCCGCTGTTCGATATCGGGGAGCATTTCCAGGTGTCCGTTCGCGGCCGGGTGGCGCCGCCGCAGACATTCGCTCTGCCGGCCCAGGTGTTCAGCCGGAACTTCCTGGAGACCCGACTTCGAGCCCGTGTCCAGGCGCTACCCGGCGTGGTATTCAGGGACAACAGCCCGGTCGCGGGTCTGCTGGCGGACCACACCGGTGGCCAAGTCACCGGGGTACGGGTCAGTCCTGCCGATGGGGTAGCAGAAGAGGTCTTCGCCGACTTGGTGGTCGACGCGAGTGGACGCACCTCCCATGCCGCCGCCTGGCTCAGCGCCTTGGGGTACCCCCTCCCGAGGAGGTGCAGGTTGACTCCGGCCAGTCGTACGCCACCGCCTGGCTGCAAGTGTCGCAGCAGGAGCTGGAGTTCACAGGTGTCCTGTACGAACTCGGACAGCACGTCGAACTCGGGCGGGGAGGCTTGGCGGTGGCCGTGCAGAACGAGCAGGTCCAGTTGATGCTGTACGGACGGGCTGCGGATCGGCCAACCACTGACCCGGCCGAATTCCGATACCTAGTGGACCAGTTGAGCTCACCGAAATTGTCCGAGATCGCGGCAAGCATCACCCCGGACACTCCGATTTACACCTATGCCAAGTTGTTCAACCGCCGCAAGCTCTACCACCGAATGTCTCGCTGGCCAGACCGGTTCCTCGTCCTGGGGGACAGCCTGTGCGTGTTCAATCCGATCTACGGCCAGGGCATGACGGTCGCTGCCATGCAGGCCGAACTCTTGCACGACTCGATCAGAGACCTGCACAGCCACGGCAACTGGACCCGCACAACACAGCGCCGCCTCTACCGGCGCACCATCATCCCCTGGCTACTCGCGACCGCACAGGACTCGCGCTGGACGGAGCGACCGTCCGCGCTCAGCCCAGCCGTCGCATGGCTGATGGGGCGGGTGATGAGCCGGGTCGGGCAAAGCCCGCAGTTGCACCACGCCTTGCTGCAGATCTACCAGCTACTCGCCCCGACCGCACTGCGCGACCCCCGCGCGGTGTTCGCCATATTCCGCCCCGAGCCGGCCAGCCGTCGACCCGAGCCGAGCTCCGACTGAAAGGTTCGGTGAGCCGCTGGTGCTCCAGACAGTCACTGACGACCCGACCGCGGGGCCGACGACATCCTCACCCTGCAGCGACTCCCGACGGGTTTATGGAGCTGTAGCGACCGACGCGCCGTTCGTGAAGTGACGCGCCGGCGCGCTATCCGCGCGCGTGGATCGACCGGTCACCGCGCACGGCAGCACGCCTGCGCGCCGTGACCTGCTGCCTCGAACTCCTGGCCTCTGCCTTTCAGTTGGGTTCGACCGAGTCGGGTTGATGGCGTTGGCGACGCGTCGTGGCCATGATCCGGAGCTGTCTGTTGCTGCGCCGGGGCGGGTGTTCGCCGCGGATGGAGGAGCCAGAGCTGCGGGTCACCGGTGCCAGGCCGGCGTAGGTCCCGAGGTGTCCGGCGCTGGGGAAGGCGGTGCCGTCGCCAACGTCGATGAGGATGCGGGCTCCGGTCCTGACGCCGATGCCGGGCATCGAGGTCAGGACCTGGTGGAGAGGGTGGGCCGCCCGCGCGCCCACGGGTTCAACCCGAGTACCGCGAGGTGACAAAGTGCCAGTCGTAGTTTCCCCGCACGAACGAGTGCATGCTGTCCACGTACAGCAGGAGGGCCTCCTTGTCTGCCTCTCCGAGAGTTGTCAAGTCGTACAGGGCCGGAAAACGGAGGGAGGATTCCTGGAGCTGGTCGGCCAGGGTACCTGCGGTTTCCTGGGCATGCGCGATTGCCTGGGCTCGGGAGAAGCCGCGATGGTGCTGGAGGACAGTGATCAGGTTGTTCAGCTCACCGTTCGCCTCTTCCTTCTCCAGCGAGAACGTGTCATTGATGCAGGCGACGGCGTCGCAGCAGAGCGCGACCATGTGGCGGATCAGGTCATTCTCGCGTGCGAGATCGGGAAGTTCGGTCCTGTTGCTTGCTTCAACGAGGTCGAACCAGATTGGGGTGGCCAGGGACCGACGGCGCGTGGAGAAGTAGTCGTCGAGGCCGGGGACCTGCCCGCTGCGGCTTGTCTGTGTTTCCTCTGCGCAGACAGCGATGTAGTCGATCCAGTGCCGTCGGGCACGTTCCTGCCACCGCGGGGACATGTCTCGGCACTGCCGACGCCACACGTCCTGCCACGCACGCGCCAGCGGATCGCCGCCGGGTGCTACCGGGGCGGACGGCCCTGAAATCACGGCGATGTACCGGTTCGCCAGTTCGGTCGTCGCCTGTGCGGAATGCGCCTGACGCTCGAACAGATCGTCAAGGGCCATCATGACAGCCCAGCTGTCGGTGATGTGCTGAAGACCGGGCGCGTCGGGCTGGGGGTAGCACATGGCGATGAGCTCGGGCAGTTTCTGTTTCAGGTAGGCGTCGGTGGCAATGCCTGGGGCCAGGAGGCCCATGGCGTGGAGCCAGTCGATGTGCTGGGGCCGGACCTGGGGCAGGTGCTGGTTGGTCCGGCTCGGGAACGGGATGGCGAATGGGACGTTGGGCAAGGGGTCACCTTTTCGAGGACCGGCGGACGTTACAGGCCGAATCGGCGATTGCGGTCGGCGAAGCTCCGCATGGCCTCCCGGAAATGTTCTTCGGTGAAGTCCGGCCACAGGGCGTCACAAAAGTACAGTTCGGCGTCGGCCGACTGCCATGGCATAAACCCCGAGAGCCGCTGTTCACCGGAGGTGCGGATGATGAGATCGGGGTCGGGTTGCCCGGCCGTGTCCAAGTAGGCCGCGAGGTCCGCCGCCCTGGCCCGCCGCCCATCAGCGGCCCACGACCGGTCGCTGACCATGCGGGCGACAGCGCGCGTGATCTCGTCCCGGCCTCCATAGGCGATGGCAAGGTTGACCGTTCGGGGCGCGTTCCGGGCGGAGGCATCCACAGCCTGCTGAATCCGTCGGTACACCGCAGAAGGCAGTTGCTCGGGACAGCCCAGTATTCGGATCCTCCAGGAGCCTGTGGCCGCGATCTGTTCCGCGGTCGTCGCGATGACCCCTATGAGCGGCTCCAGTTCACTACTGTCACGGCGCAGGTTCGCTGTGGACAACGGCCACAGTGTGACGATCTCCAGACCCTGGATGGCCTGAGCCCAGGTCAGCAGATCGAGGGTACGCCGGCTGCCGCTCTCGTACCCCTGCGCACTGTCCAGTCCTCGGATCTGAGCCCACCGGCGGTTTCCGTCCAGTATCACCGCTAGGTGTCTCAGTGGTTCCTCGCTCCCGTGCGCCCGTGAGGCAGCGCCTGGGCCAACCGAGCGCGGGAAAAGGGTCGACTCATGCAACATGCCGGCCCAGTACCCAGATCCAACTCTGCAGTAACTGCCGAAGAGCTACCTGCTGATCTTGGTGAGCCCGTCGGAGGTCAGGGCGTGGCCTGCGACAGCGGCGAGCTGGTCGGCTGTGGTCACAGTGAGCCATTCCTCCTACGTGACCAGGGCAGTCTCGTTCTCTCGCCCCCGCCACCCGAACCCCCCGCCCAGGGGATGCGGTGGACGCTCCGGCCACCCTGGTGGCCGGGCCGGGGCACAGTCATCCGCTGCATGTCGATCGAGCACCTGCGCCTGCCACACGGACGAGCGCGGCAGAACCTCAGCGGAGCGCGCCGGGCGACACTGCTGAACGGCGAGCCTCGAGGTAGCTGGTCCAGTCGCGGCCACCGCGCTTGCCCCAGTAGACCGCCGTGCCGATGTGCAGGTCCAGCAGTTCACTGACTACCGGCGCTGGGAGGTCCTGGGCGAGGGCAAGGACCGCGGTGTTGCGGGCTGCCCGGACCTCGATGCCGTGGGTGACGAGCCGCTCACCGAGCCGGTGGGCGCTGACTGGGCGGCCGGGCAGCGCTCCCGGGAACAGCCACTGCCGGGGCGAAGCCTCGGCGTGGTGCCGGGTCAGGTGGCGGGGACGGGTGGCCGCCTGGGTGGACACCAGTCGGGCGACGGCCGGCGGCAATGGGGCCGGCTGGTCGCCGAAGGTGATGAACGCCTGGTCCCCGGCCTGGGTGAAGTCCTGCACAGGAAGTCGGGCGATGCGGGTCAGCTTGGCACCGAAGAGCAGCAGCAGTGCACCGGCGGCCCGCACGTCGCCGGGCAGGCCCTGGTCGTGGACGCACCGGTGCAGCAGCTCCACTTGGAGGTCCTCGTCGAGGAAGGTGGCCGCCTGGCTGTTGGGCATTGCGGGGACGCTGAGTTCGCCGCTGAGCTTGTGGCGTGCGGTCCAGCGCAGGAAGTCGCGCAGCCGTAGGCGGGTGGTCGCCCCTTCGGTGATCCAGCGGTCGACGTCGTGCTGGCCGGCCCGGTCGAGGGCGAGGGACTGCTCGTCGAGCCAGCACAGGAAGGAGAGTGCGCAACGGGCCTGCTCTCGGGCGTAGTTGACGCTGGAGTCGGTGAGGCCGTGGGTGTCGGCGCGGTGGCGTAGACGGCGCAGGATCAGCCAGGTGGTGTAGGGCTGCAGCAGGTGGCGGTGGTCGGGGGTGGCGTCGGCGAGGAGGCGGTGCATCCAGGTTTCGGTACGGGCGAGGTGTTCGTTGCGCCCGGGCAGGATCTGGTGGGTGACCAGGAGCTGGCGCAGGTGGACCGCGGCCGTGCGGCGGGGGAAGGCGTCGAGGAGTTCGTGGGTGGGCTGGTGTCCGCTGGCGAGCAGTTGGCGCAGGAGGGCGGCGGAGCTGTCGGGGCGCTGGAGCCATTGGAGGACGTGGTCGGGGCGCTCGCTGGCTTCGAGGCCGGCGATCAGCGGGGCGAGGAGGTGGCCGGCGCCGAAGTGGCGGCGCAGTTCGTCGGCGGTCTGGCAGCGGGAGCACTCGCCGGGTCGGCCGGGGCCGTCGGGTCCGCCGCAGCGTGGGCATGCGTAGCGGCGGGCAACTCCGCTGCAGGGTCCGCATCGTGGTGATTCGTCTGGGGTCGCGCCGATCATGGGCTGGCGGTCGCCGCAGGCTGGGCACGGTTGGGGGTGGTTGCGGATGAAGGCGTAGCAGGAGCTGCAGACCGGGCCGATGGGCCAGCGGGTTTTCACGTCGCGGACCTTGCCGCACCGGGCGCAGGCGGCCTGGGGGCGTGGAGCGCACGACAGGCATAGGTAGGTTCCTGTGCGTACTCCTCGGCAGGTTCGGATCTTGCCGCAGCGAGAGCATGGCCTTCGGGGGCCGTTGTAGCAGCCGGCGCACAGGTCCGGGTGGGAGTCGCTGGCCTTGATGACGATCTGGCGCTCTTGGTGGCAGCCGCCGCAGGTTCGTGGGCTGCGGCTGTAGCATCCTTGGCAGACAGGGCCGTTGACCGTGTGGGCCTTGACGGGACGGTCCCGTCCGCAGCCTGAGCAGGGTGTGGTGGGGCGTTCGTAGCACGTGTCGCACAGGGCTGTCGCATCGGCCTGGCGGACGACCACGGGGCGCAGACGGCCGCATCGCTGGCAGGTCTCGCTCGAGCGGGCGGATGCACAGGGCCGACAGATCCGGGAGCCGTCCTCGCGGCGGCCGGTCAACGCTCGGGGTCGGGAGCAGTCCGCGCATCCCGGCACCACGGCCTCGGTAGCGCCGGCGGCGCGGAGTTCGCTCAGCAGCCGCAGCACCGTTCTCGGCAGCCGCGGGTCGCCGGCGGTGAGCCAGTCGTGGTGCTCTTTCAGGTAGGCGAGGGTGGAGCGGCCGGTGCGCGGCACCACCGCGCTGATCACCAACCGTTCCACCACCTGCTCGTCGAGCAACGGGAGTGCAGCGCTGACGAGTTGCAGCATCTCGCCGCGGGCCTCGGTGCCGTTCACGTCTGGCCGGGTCGGCGGATCGTGGTCCTACGTGCCATCGGCGCGGGAGCAGCCGGGTCGACTCCGCCGCTGGTGCCGTTCTTGCGGATCTGCTCGTCGACGACGACCACCTCGATCAGGTCCTGGACCCCGCAGCCCAGGATGTCGCAGAGTGCGGCCAGGGTGTCCATCGACAGCCGCTGGGGCGGCTGGGTGACAAGGCGGAACACCTGCTCGCGGGAGAGGTGCACACCGCGCTCGGCCAGCTTCGGCACCAGGTCCGCGGTCTGAAAAATCTCCCGCTGGGCCATCAACTGCCGCAAGTGCCAGCGGAAGCCCATCTTCCTGATCACGTACCCACCTCCCACAACCCGGCGTGCCGCGCCTTGAGGGCACGCTGCACCAAACGAGTGCGGTAGTCGTCGGACACGCCCGTGTAGATCGCGGTCGTGGAAGCGTACTCGTGGCCCACCTGCTCCTGCACGAAACGCTCCGGGTAGTCGAACTCCACCAGGTGTGTGACGTAGGAGTGCCGCAGGCAGTGCAGGTCCAGTTCGTCTGGGAGCCCGGCCAGGCGTCGGGCTGTCTCGAACGCCTCGTCCAGACGCCGCAGCGAGAGCCGGCCCCACCCGCTCGGTCATCCACAGCGCCGGATGCCTGCCTGGCGCGAACGCGGGCCGCACCTCCTGCAGGTAGTGCTCCAGGACCTCCACGATCCAGTCGAACTCCGGGACGGTCAGTACCGTGCGGCGCTTCGGCAGCCCGCCCCGGGACGCCTTTCCGTAGCGCACGAACAGCGCGCCCAGGCGCCCGTACTGCGGGGCCTTGGGGTTGCGGCGAAGGTCCGGGAGATCCAGGCAGCATGTCTCCCTGCGCCGCAGCCCGAAGGCCTACACCGTCTTCAACGCGACCGCGTCCCGCAGTGGGGCCAGAGCCCCCTTGCGTTGGCGGGCCCGGATTTCTTCCACCCGCCCGTCCGCCGCGTCGAACAGCGCCTGCACCTCGTCGTAGGTCAGTGGGCGGCGTCGAGGACTGCCCTCGTAGTCGCTGGTGTGGCTGACGGTGTTCCACTCGTGCAGGATCTGTGCCGGCACCGTCCCGAAGAGATCCAGGCACCGAGCCGGCCACCCGTACCGGCCATCGGTGGCGTAGCCGCAGAACAGTCGCAGCGCGTCCTGGTAGCTCCGCCCCGTCGACACGGCCAGACCTTGGCGGCGCGATCGAAGGCTGTCGATGAACGCCTCCGCCTCCAACGGCGTCCACTGCCACGGGTACTCGTTGGTGAACTCCGCGAACCGCCGGACCAGCCGCAGCCGCGGCGCGATCGTCTGCTCAACATCCAAAAACCGGGCCCGCTGCTGCAGCGCCCAGCCTTCCAGCATCGCCTCGAAGGCGGCCGGCTCCGGGTCGAGATAGGCAACCCCGGAGGCCAGTACCAGATGGGCCGAGCCCGGCAGGTCCAGCACTCTGTTCACGTTGCATCCAACGCAACATCGTTGCATCGGTTACGGCTGGCCCATCAGGAACGCCGACCGGGGACCGGCCTCAGCCGAGCCCCCGGTAAAGTCGCAGCTCACGACCATGCGTAGCACGTGCCGAATGTTGCATCCGATGCAATACCGCGCATTACTCGAGATAGGGCACGGCGAAGAACCACACGGCGCCGAAGCGGGCCCGGAAGGCGAAGCTCGACTCCTGGCCCTCCGGCTCGTCCGCCCAGATGCGGAAGAGGTCGGCGATGGCCGGACGCACGGGATCGAGCCGGTCGTAGTAGTGCTCGACCTCGGTCTCGTCGGCTGCCACACGCAGGTGTTCGAGGACCGCGATCCACTCGCTGCGGGTCGTGTCGAGGACCCGGATGTCCCTCAGGCTGCCGTCGATCTGGAAGACATCGCACATCCACGCCTCGGGCAGGCACCGAGCGCGGGCCCGGCGCTCACCGGCGTGGACATCCTCGTGCGTCAACTCGACCCCCGCCTCACGTTCGTCTCTTCCACGACACCAAGGTAGAGCGTCGCCACCGCGGGGACGGACCTGCCCGGCCGGTCGTGGGCGCGATCCCGCGGGAGGTCGAGAACGGGACGGCCGAAGCCGTCGGCCGGCCGGTGCCCCGGTCGTCAGAACAGGTCCGGCAGCCATGGGCGGCGCTGTCCGCCCATGGCGGCGAGCAGGTCCAGGGCGTGGTGGTCGGCGCCCGTGCGGTGGCGGAGGTCGTCGGTGCCGATGGCGCCGGTGAACCAGGAGGTGAACAGGCCGACGGGCAGCGCGGGGCCCTCGTCCAGGTGGCCGGGTTCGGCGGTGGCGCGGCCGTCCTCGACGGTGATCCGCAGGGCCTGGGCGGCGCCGTCGGGACGGGTGAGGGAGAGTGCGAGGCGTCCGCGGGCGGCGGCCGGCCAGTGGGTGGCGGCCAGGGCCCGGGCCGGGTCCAGCAGGCGGGCCATCCACGGGTGGTGCAGTCGGCCCTCGCTGTTGAACTGGGCGGTCCGCCAAAGGTGTTCGGGCAGTGCGGGCAGCGTGCCGGGCAGGAAGCGGACGCTTCGGGCCTGGCTCCGCTGGGCGCCGATGAACGCGTCGGCGAGTGCGGCGGCCTGCGGGTCGTCGGCCCAGTAGTCGGTGATGTCGAGGCGGTGCCCCCACCCGTCGGGCAGCCGGGTGCGCCGCCAGCCGACCAGTGCGCGCGGCGTGCCGTCAGGGGCGTCGATGCGGTGGAGCGTGCCGGGGCTGTCCGACGGGTAGCGGCGACGCCACCACGCGCCGTCGCGCTCGACCGGCCCGTTCCAGCGGACGGCGATCCGCTCGTACAGGTCGGTGCCCGGGCTGCCGCCGGTCACGTCGGCGACCCGGTAGGGGGCGGCGGTCGGGGCGAACGCCTCGATCGGGCGGTCCAGCGTCCAGGCGTCGCCGGCCACGTCCCAGCCCCAGCGCCGGTAGAAGCCCAGCGCGGGGGTCCACAGCGGGCTGACCACGGCACCGGCGGCGGCCTGTTCGCGGAGCGTCTCGGTGATCAGCGCGCCGGCCACGCCCCGGCCGCGCCGGTCGGCGGCGACGCACACCGTGCTCAGCCCGGCCGCGGGCAGCGGCGTCCCGCCGTAGTACTGGGACATCGGCAGCACGATGAGCCCGCCGACGACCCGCCCGGCTTCGACGGCCACCCGGACCTGGGCCGGGGCGGCGAGGACGGACGGCCGGAGGGCGGCGGCGAAGACGGTGTCGGAGAGCGCGGTGTACTGCGCGAGGTCGTCCTCGTCGCGCGGCGCGGTGATCTCCATGCACGGATCCCTTCGAACAGGGGGTGCCGTGGCGGGCCACGGCACCCCGGGCGGAAACCGGTCAGACCCGGCGGGCGGCGGCCGCGGCGGCGGTGAACCGCTCGGCGAGGGCGGCGAGTTGGTCGTCGGTGCTGGTGACGGTGGCGCCGAAGCCCGCACCGAGGTACGCGTCGGACACGCCGACGGAGACGGCCACCGCGCGGGCGAGCAGCGCGTCGGTGCGCGGGAGCGCGCCCTTGCGGTAGTCGGGCAGCGGTCCGGCGGCCGGGCGGCGGCGGTAGGGGAGGCTGGTGCCGGTGGCCAGGCCCGCCAGCTGCGGGATGTTGGCGTAGTAGTGCCGGCCGGACTGGGCCAGGGTGCGGCTGCCGAGCTCGGCGGCCAGGGCCGTCGCGGTGGCGGCGTCGTCGGCGAGGTACACCAGGACGGTGGCGCACTCCCCCTCCGCGTCGTGCAGGGTGCGACGCACCAGGCCGGGCTGGTCGCCGATCAGCGCGGCCAGCCGCGACTTGACGGCCCGCAGCTGCTCCAACACGTCCGGGAGCTTGGCGAGTTGGGCCACGCCGACGGCGGCGGCGAGTTCGGCCATCCGCAGGTTCATCCCGAACAGGGCGTGCCCGTCGGCCTCGTCCCGGTCGGCGCGCAGCGGCGACCACCCCTGGTCCTGGAAGGCGTAGGCGCGGGTGTAGAGGTCCTCGTCCGCGGTCAGGACCAGGCCGCCCTCGCCGCTGGTGATCACCTTGAAGGGGTTGAAGGAGAACGCGCCGAGGGTGCCGACGGTGCCGAGGTGGCGGCCGCGGTGGGTGGCGCCGCAGGCCTGGGCGGTGTCCTCGATCAGGTGCAGGCCGTGGCGGTCCGTCAGGTCCTTCAGGGCGTCCAGGTCGCAGGGCGCGCCGAGCATGTGGACGGCCAGGACGGCGCGGGTGCGTTCGGTGATGCGCTGTTCGACGTCGGCGGGGTCGAGGGTGAGCGAGGCGTCGACCTCGGCGATGACCGGGACGGCGCCGGCGTGGACGATCGCGCCGATCGAGGCGATGAAGCCGTAGCCGGGCACGATGACCTCGTCGCCCTCGCCGATGCCGAGCGCGGCGAGGGCGGTGAGCAGCGCGGAGGTGCCGCTGTTCACCGCGATCGCCCAGGGGCTGCCGAAGAACTTCTCGGCGTCGGTCTCCAGGGTGCGGACGAAGGTGGTGCGGTCGGGCACGCCGTAGGCGTAGCGGGTGAGGTCCCAGGTGTCCAGGACGGATTCGACGTTGCGTCGTTCCTCTGCGCCGAGGTAGGCGTAACCGGGTCCGGGCATGGCGTCCTCCGTGGAAGGCGGTGGCGGGCGGTTGGGGCTGGCCGGTGCGGGGAGCGGTGCAGGGAGCACGTGGCGGGCGGGCGGCCGGGGCCGGCCGGTGCGGGGAGCGCGTGGCGGGTCGGGCGTCCGGGTCAGCCGGCGATCGCGCGGGTGCGGATGTCGACGGCGGTCATGCCGGCGCGGTGGGCGGCCAGCAGGCCGGAGTCGCTGTCCTCCAGGACCAGGCAGCGGGACGGTTCGACGCCGAGGCGTTCGGCGGCGAGCAGGAAGATCTCCGGCGAGGGCTTGCCCTCGGCGACGTCGTCGCGGGTGACGGTGCAGGTGAACAGGTCGGCGAGGTCCAGGTGTTTCATGGTGGCCTCGATGGTGTGGCGCATGCCGCCGGAGGCGACGGCGGTCGGCAGGCGCCCGGCCAGTGAACGGGCCAGGTCCGCGACCCAGCCGATTTCCCGTACGTCCTCGATGTGGTCGAGGTAGCGCTCCTCGCAGACCGCCACCATGACGTCGACCGGGTCGGTGGGGGTGATGCCGTACTGCTGGAGGGCGCCGCTGATGGTCTCGGGCGCGGAGGTGCCGGTGCGGGCGAGGAACCAGCTCCAGCTGATCGGGATGCCGAGCGGGCCGAGGGTGTCGGACAGGGCCTTGAAGTGGGCGGTGTGGGTGTTGGCGAGGGTGCCGTCCCAGTCGAAGAGGACGGCGTCGCGGTCGGTGAGCCAGTCGGGGTCGAGCGTGCTGGACATCGTTTTCCTTCCCAGGGGGCGGGTTGACGGGCGGTCAGCCGGTGAGGATCAGCTCCGCCGCGCGTTCGGCCACCGCCAGGACGGCGGCGGTCACGTTGCCGGTGGGGACGAAGGGGATGGCCGAGGCGTCCGCGACGCGCAGGCCCTCGATCTGCCGGACCGCCAGTTCGGGGGTGAGGACGGCGTCCTCGCTCCGTCCGAGGGCGCAGCTGCCGACGGGGTGGAACTGGGTCTGGGCGTGTCGGCGGATGTGCTCGGCGGCGTCGGCGGCGGTGGGGTTCTGCGGGCGGCCCTGGTAGAGGGCGCGCAGTTCGGGCCGGTCGGCGATCCGGCGGACGAGTTCGAGGCCGGCGGTCAGGCTGTCGCGGTCGGCGGACTCGGTGAGGTAGCGCGGGTCGATGGCGGGCGGGACGTCCGGGTCGGTCGAGGTGAGCCGGAGCCGGCCGCGGCTCTCGGGCCGGGTGACGGCCGGTCCGAGGGTGAAGGCGGCGCCCGGTGCCTGGCCGGTGTTGAGGTCGCCGGTGGGGGCGAAGGACAGTTGCACGTCGGGTGCGGGCAGCCGGTCGCGGGTCCGGACGAAGCCGCCGGCTTCGCCGAGGGTCGAGGTGTCGGGGACGGGGTGCTCGACGGTGCACAGGAAGCTCTGGGACACCTGGACGTGGTCGTGCAGGTTCGCGCCGACCTGCGGCCGGTCGGCGAGCACCGGTATGCCGAGGGCGTGCAGGTCGTCGGCGGGGCCGATGCCGGACAGCAGGAGCAGCTGGGCGGTGCCGACGGTCCCGGCGGTGAGGACGACCTCGCGGGCGGCCCGCAGCGTGCGGCGGCCTGAGGGGACGCGGACCAGGACGCCGGTGGCGCGGCCGTGCTCCACGGTGATCCGTTCGACGGCGGCATCGGCCAGCAGGTGCAGGTTGGGGCGGTGGAGGGCGGGGCCGAGGTAGGCCTCGCCGGGGGTGGCCCGGCGGCCGTCGGCCCGCATCACGGTGTAGAAGCCGACGCCGTCCTGGTCGCCCTCGTTGAAGTCCTTGTTGAGGGGCAGGCCGCAGGCCACGGCGGCCTCGACGAAGGCCGCGCTGAACGGGTGGGGCGGCCCGGCGGGGCCGGCGGTGTCGGGGCGGTCCTGGCCGATCACCTGCTCGGCGCGGTGCAGGAGCGGTTCGACGGCCTTCCAGTTCCAGGCGTCGCCGCCGTGCTCCGCCCAGCGGTCGTAGTCGTAGGCGTGGCCGCGGATGTACACCATGGCGTTGATGGCCGCGGAGCCGCCGACCAGCCGGCCGCGCGGCCAGCTCAGCCGGCGTCCGGCGAGGCTCTCCTGGGGCTCCGTCAGGTACCTCCAGTCGAGGTCCCCGCCGAGCAGGGAGGGCCAGCGGGCCGGGGTCGCCACGCGGGGGTCGTCGCGCCGGTCGGGTCCGGCTTCGACCAGGAGCACGCGCAGGCTCGGGTCGGCGGACAGTCGCGCGGCCAGGACGCAGCCGGCGGCTCCGGCGCCGACGATCACGTAGTCGTATTCGGGTGTGGTCATGTCTTCTCCCTCGGGCGGTCGGCGTTCGACGGGACGTTTCACGTTCTCGAGGACGGCTGTGACGGGGGGTTCGGTCGGCGGCGGTCTCCTCCCGGGGGTGTTCCGGGCAGCCGGACGGTCCCGGTGCCGGCTGCGGCGCGGGCACGGGCGGTGGTGCGGTCATGTGGTGCGGTCATCGGGCCCGGCGCGGTCGGCCGGGTGCGGACGGGCGGGGGTGGCCGGGGGCGGCGGGTTCGCGGTCAGGCGCTCCGGACGGCGGTGGCGGGGACGACCCGGTTCGAGGTGAGCGTGCGGGCGAGGAGCAGTGCGCCGAGCAGCAGGGCGGCGCTCGCCAGGAAGGCGCGGTGGATGCCGACGCCGCCGGCGAGGGCGCTCAGCAGGAACGGGCCGGCCCCGGCGGCGAGGCCCTGGCCGAGCGCGAAGCGTGCCATCGCCCGGTCGGTGCGTCCGGCTTCGGCGGCCAGCGCGCTGCCCACGGCGAGCGGGAAGTGCAGCGACATGCCGAGCCCGCACAGGGCGATGCCGACGAGTGCGGTGGCGCCGGTGCCCGTCCAGAACACGGCGAAGCCGGCTCCGGCGAGCAGCAGGCTGCCCGTCAGCAGGGCGCGGCGGTCGCCCTGCTGGGCGAGGCGGGCGCCGAGCAGCCGGCCGCCGACCATGCCGAGCAGCATCAGTGTCAGTCCCATGGTGGCGGCCGACCGGGACAGCCCGCCGTGGACGCGCAGTTCCTCGGACGCCCACACGCTCATGCACATCTCGAAGCCGGAGCAGAGCAGGAAGACGCCCCAGGCGCGTCGGAACTCCCGGGTGAACCTGCCGCCCCGGTGCTCGGCCGCGGCGGGTCCGGGCGGCGCCCCGGCCGTGGTCCGACGCCCGGTCAGCCAGGCGGCCAGGGCGAGGGGGACGGTCAGCAGCAGGCCCAGGCGCCAGGTGGCCGCGGTCAGCGCGGCCAGGCCGAGCGCGAGCGGGGCGAGCATGCCGACTCCGGCGCCGATGCCGTTGGCCTCGCTGATGGCGGCGTCGGCCAGTGCGCCGTGGTGGTCGGCGAGGGTGGCCGCGGTGACGTTGACGATGATGTTGCCCGAGCACCCCAGCAGGACGGCGGCGGGCAGCGTGCACCACAGCCAGGGCGCCGCGCAGTAGACGACGACCGCGCCGGCCAGGGCGAGCAGCGCGGCCGACTGGACGGAGCGCCGCCCGAGGCGTCGGCAGGCGCGGGCGGTGACGGCGCCCGCGAGGACAGCGCCGACGGCGAGGGCGGTGCTGTGCAGGGTGGCGGTTTCGGCGGCGAGGGCGCGGTCGTGGGCCAGCAGCGGGATGGAGGGGCTGAAGCCGTACATGACGAACCCGAACACGGAGAGCTGGAGGTAGAGCTGACGGGTCGTCCGGTCGCGGCGCAGGCGCGGACCGTCGGTGTCGCCGCTGTGCTCCGGTGCGGGGTGCGGGGTGTCCATGCGGGTGGCCGCTCCTGTCTGACCTGGCCGGACGGCGTCCTGTGGTCCGCCGTCCGGAGTGGGAGGTGCGGTGCGCTGTACGGTCGGGGCAGGCCCCCGGGGAGGGTCCTGGAACTAGGGTGGGGCCGGGGGATGGCTCTGGACGGCCCTCCGCCCACATAATTAATTGGGTTACCTTTCTAAGTCTCACGGTCTAGACCTGTCAAGGAGGATCCGTGTCGCAGCCCACCCCCTCGCGGGGTTCCAGCCAGGCCGACGTGCGCCAGTCGAACCTGGCCGCCGTACTCGGCAATGTCCGCGCGAACGGCCCGCGCCGGATCCGGGAGATCGCCGCGGACCTCGGCCTGTCCCGGCCGACCGTCAATCAACTGGTCAAAGTCCTTGAGGCGTCAGGCCTCGTCGAGTACGCCGAGGACGCCCGCCGCGACCAGTCCGGCCTCGGCCGCCCCGCCCGAACGGTCCGGTTCAGGGCGGAATCCGGCCATGTTGCCGGCATCGACGTCGGTCCCAACCGGCTGGTGGTCCTGCTGGCCGACCTGCAGGGCACTGTGGTCGGCCGGTGGCGGCGCGACGACCACGGCCTGACCGCCGCCGAGGCCGGCCGGGAGGTGCGCGGACGCCTCGCCGAGCTGCTGGCCGGCCTGCCCGGCTCCGGCGGCCTGCGCGCCATCGCGATGGCCACGCCCGGCATCGTCGCCGCGCCCGACACGGCCCCGCTCCCCCGGCACGGGCCGTGGCCGGTCGCCGGACTCCGGGCCGACCTGCGCGCCGCCCACCCCGGCTGTCCGGTGCTGGTGGAGAACGACGCCAACCTCGCGGTGCTCGGCGAGCACCACCACGGCGCGGCCCGCGGCCTCGGCACCGTCGCCTACGTCCACTGGGGCTCGCGGATCGGTGCCGGCCTCCTCGTCCGCGGCCACCTGCACCGGGGCGCCGCGGGCGCCGCCGGCGAACTCGGCTACCTCGCCCTCGCGGACGTCCCCGATGACTGGCGCGTGGACCCCTCCCGGCCCGGCTGGCTCGAACAGCGGCTGCTCGGCGTCGACCTCACCGACCCCGGCACCCGCGCGACGGCCGTCAACCGGATCGGCGCGGGACTCGCCGCCCTCAGCCACCTCCTGGACCCCGACGCCATCGTGATCGGCGGCGGCGTGGTGGAGCGCAACCCCGAGATCGTCGACGAAGTCCGCGCCCGCCTGAACCGCATCACCCTCTCCCCGCCCGTGCTGCACCACTCGCCGCTGCGCAACGAGTCCGCCGCCGTCGGCGCGGTCTGCCTCGCCCTGAAGAGCGCGGAGCACACCCTGCTCCCCTGACGTCCCCTGCGAGGCGTCCTCCCCGTAGGAGCGCCGCCTCAGGGCTGCTGCGGCGGGTCGGTGACGGCCGGGAAGTCGTACTTCACCTCGCCGATGTCGGAGATCAGGTAGCGGCCGTCGGGCTGCCGGCGCAGCCGCAGGTCGGCAATGACCTCCTTGGTGTGCCGGAACCAGCCGTCCTCCCCGACGTAGGCGCAGCCGACCGGGACCTCCAACTGGACCACGTCGGTGGTGAGGTCGCCCGGATCGGTGCGGTCCTGCGGTGGCATCGCCGTCGCCCGCAGGACCACCGACCAGCCCCGGTGTGCGCTCAGGTCGGCGGGCCAGGCCGGGCCGTCCGGCGAGCAGGCGTTCAACCCGCCGCCGGCTGCGTGCAGTTCGGGCGTCAGATAGGGACGGACCCGGTCGAGGACGGCGGCCGGGCCGGTGTCGCCGCGGGACGTGTCGAAGCTTCCCGAGGTGACCGCCCAGGCGATCGCGACCGACTCCGCGTCGTGGTCGTCGACCGTCAACGGCGGGGTGGGCGCCGACGGCCGTTCCTTGGGCGGGGCCGGGAGCTCGATCGGATCGGCTCCGGGGGCGGAGGTGAAGGTGAAGCCGGGCGGCGCGGCGGCGACCGAGGTGCCCGGGATCTCCTGCTCGTCCTGGTCGTAGCAGGGGTTGCACCGGATGCGTTCGCCGAAGCCGGTGCCGTAGGCGGTCTGCCAGCCGTTCCCCTGGGTGGTCAGTTCGGTGCCGCGTTCCCGTCGCACTCCGGAGACGCGGAACGGGCGGTCGCCGTCCTTCAGCGTCCAGGTACGGCGCTTGCCGTCGACCGAGCCCTCGACCGTGAGCACGTAGTCGTAACTGTGCTGCACCGCAAGGACGGTGAGGCTGACGAGCTCGGGCTTCTGGTTCTCCAGGTAGACGTACCTGTCGGTGAAGTACGGGGCGAACGAGATCGGCCCGGAGGCCCCGATCAGCGCGGTCCGGTCGGCGGAGTCGAGGTCGACGCCCATGTCGATCTTCTGGCCGACGCCCTGCCCGGCACAGCCCACGACCGTCCCGGGCAGGGGGTCGCGGGGCTCGCCCACGATGGTCGCCCGCACCTGCTCGACCACCACGGTGTGGCCGTTGCCGACCATCGAGATCGAGAGCGGCGACGCGCCGACGTCCGTGCCGCCCTGCGCGTGCGACCAGGTGCGGACGGTGCCGCAACCGTCGACGGCGGGGAGCTCCGCCGCCCGGACCGCCCTCGGGACGACCGCCGTGGCGCCCGCGTCGCCGTGCTCCGGGTCGTAGCGGGCGCTGAGTTCCGGCGCCCTGCTCCCGTCCGGATCCCGCAGCGCCCAGTAGGTGAGGCCGGCACCCACCAGGGCCAGGACGCAGGTGACGGCCACCAGCAGGCGCCAGGGCAGTTTCGGGCCCGCCAGCATCGAGACGATGCCGCCCATGATCACGTTGCCGTGGATGGTGCTGTCGATGATCTTGTTGTGCGTGTCGCCCTGGTTGTCCACGCCACCCACCCCGTCCGGCCGGTTCATGTCGACCACAGTGCAACTCCCCTGCACAACGGGAAGACCGTCAACTGCCCGTGGAGCTGGCCGCGTTCGCGCGGCCCGACCTGATGGCCTGTCAGGCTACCCGTAGCTCGCGTAGGTTGTCCTCCACTGGTGCTTTCCTCACTGGAGGTGCGAAGTGGATCCGGTTTCGGTGGGGCTGCTGGCAGCGCTGGCGGGGGGCGCCGGCGGCGAGCCGGGCAGGCAGGCGTGGGCCGGGTTGGGCGAGCTGGTCCGCCGCCCCTTCGGGCGCGGGGCGGCCACCGGCGACGACCCGGACGCGCCGGCCGTCAGCTCCGGGGAGGCGGAGCTCGCGGCCCTGGAACGGGCGCCGGCCGATCCGGCCCGGGGGCAGTCGCTGAGCACCGTCCTGGCCGTCCGCGCCGCCCTGGACCCGGACTTCCGGACGGGGCTGCGGCAGTGGCACGACCGGGCGAAGCTGGTACGCACCGGCGACGGCAGCGTGCACAACACCATCAGCGGCGGCCACCAGTACGGCGCCGTGGTCATGGGGAGGGACATCTCCGAACTCACCATCGACTCCCGCCCGTCGTCCCCGCGCCGACGAAAGGCCGACAAGGACACGCCGCCCGAGTCCCCGTGACCTGCGGCCGCCGCCCGCCGGGACGGGAGAAGGGGCGGGGGCCGCGCCCGGGAACCGACAGGCCCGGAGACGGCCCCCACCCCTCATGCGCTCGCGGGCGCTACCCCGCCACGCGGTCCGCCTCCCGGCGGCGACGCGCCCGGTGGAGCAGCACGCCGCCCACCGCCATCAGGCCCCCGCCGGCCGCAGCCGCCACCGCGACCACCGCGGGCGCACCCGTGTCCGGGAGACCGCCCGGACCAGCACCGGACGGCGGCGCCGACGGGCCGCTCCCGCCCGAGGGCCGCACGCAACCGCCGCCCTTGCCGTCCGACTTCGGCGGGCACGACACCACCGCGACGCACAGCTCCACCGGCTCGCTCCGCACCGCCCCGCCCTCCGGGTCGCGGCCCGACGCCACCGCCGTGTTCGTCACGTGCCCCGCTCTCCCGTCCTGCTCCGTCACCACGTAACTGCCGCGGCACACCGTGCTCCGGCCGGGTTCCAGCGCCGTCGCCTCGCAGGACACCGACGCCACCCGGTCGTCCGCGACGGTCAGGTCGTGGACGGCGACCGCACCGGTGTTCGTGACGGTGTAGGTGTAGTCCACCGTGTCGCCGACCCGGAACGGCCCTCCGCCCGAAGCCGACTTCGCGATCGACAGTCCGGCCTCGCCCACCACGACGACCGTGGCCTCGCCGGGCGGACTCACCACCGGCCCGCCCTCGGGGTCGGTGCCGTTCGCCCGGGCGGTGTTCGTCACGTGCCCGGCCGACGCATCGGCGGCGGTGATCACGTAACTGCCGTGGCAGGTGGTGCTCCCGCCCGGGCTCAACACCGTCGCCCCGCACGACACCGACGCCACCCGGTCGTCGGTGACGGTGAGGTCGTGCACTGCGGCGGTGCCGGTGTTGGTGACGGTGTAGGTGTAGGTCACGGTGTCGCCGACCTGGAACGGGCCGGCCGCATCGGCCGACTTCGCGATCGACAGTCCGGCCTCTCCCAGCACCGGAACCGTGGCCTCGCCGGGCGGGCTCACCACCGGCCCGCCCTCGGGGTCGGTGCCGTTCGCCCGGGCGGTGTTCGTCACGTGCCCGGCCGACACGTCAGCGGCGGT